>NZ_JBHWZJ010000006.1:0-57736 GCF_042728415.1 Streptomyces sp. NPDC060198
CTTCCGGCTGCCCCGCGTGCTTGCGTTCCCCGTTTCCCAGCGAAGCGAGGGCCAAGGGTGGCAATCTGCTGAGAAGTAGATACGCACAGCAACACAGCCGGAGGTGCCGTTTCCGTGCCGTCCACCGTCAATCCCACCGTCAGGCGACGTCGGCTGGGCCAGGAGTTGCGCCGCCTGCGCGAGCAAAAAGGCATGACCGCCGAAGAGGTGGCCGACCGCCTGCTGGTCTCCCAGTCGAAGATCAGCCGGCTGGAGAACGGCCGCCGTTCCATCAGCCAGCGTGACGTCCGCGACCTCTGCGGGGTCTACGAGGTCGCGGACCACCGCATCGTCGACTCCCTCATGCAGATGGCGAAGGACTCGCGTCAGCAGGGCTGGTGGCACGCGTTCGGCGACATCCCGTACAGCGTCTACATCGGTCTGGAGACCGACGCCGAGTCGCTGCGCGGATACGAGCCCCAGGTCATTCCGGGCCTGCTCCAGACGCGGGCCTACTCCGAGGCGCTGATCACGGGCGCACTGCCCGAGGCGCCGCCGGCCGACATCGAGAAGCGGGTGAACGTCCGGGCCCGGCGCCAGGACCGGATCAACGACCCCGAACGGCCGTTGCGGCTGTGGGTCGTCATAGACGAATCGGCGCTGCACCGGACGGTCGGCGACAAGCAGGTGATGATCGAGCAGCTGGAGCACCTCGTCGCCTGCTCGAAGCTGCCGCACGTGACGGTGCAGGTGCTGCCGTTCGACATGGGCGCGCATCCGGGAATCAACGGGCAGTACGCCATCCTGGAGTTCCCCGACACGGCCGACTCCAGCGTGGTCTACATCGAGGGCGTCACCAGCGACCTCTACCTGGAGAAGGCGAACGACGTGCAGCGGTACAGCGTCATGTACGAGCACCTCCGGGCCCAGGCGCTCAACGTCGAGCAGAGCCGGCAGTTCATCGGCGAGGTCGCGAAGAAGTACACGGACTGATCGGGCGGAAGCGGGGCCAACTCCCCTGATCGCAGGGATGTGAACCGGCCACCCGGCTTTAGCGGGTCATGTGCGACATGCAACGATGTGACGCGAGGGGCGACGGCACGATACACCGTCGCCACCTCACGAGGTAAGAGTTCAATGGCAATTGCCATCCGGTCGAGTGAACGGCATCTTCAGCCGAGGGAGTTGGCGAGTAGCGTCGATCACGCCAGCTGAAAGCAGTCTGGTGCGAGGCTCACGATCAACTCATCGAAACCGGAGTGAACATGGCTATCTTCCAGGGTGCTACGGACATGTGGACCAAGTCGTCGTACTCCGGCGGCAACGGCGCCTGCGTCGAGGTCAAGTCCCCTGTCGCGCTCTCCATCGCGGTCCGCGACTCGAAGGTGACCGAGGGCCCCTCGATCACCTTCGTGCCCGGCGCCTGGAACGCGTTCGTGCGGAACGTCGCGGAGCGCACGCTCGACGTCTGAGACCGGTGAGTTCCTCCGGTCCGTTTCCGTGCCGTCCGCCCAGCCCTCTCGACCGGCCCGCCGTCCTGGCCGAGAGGGTTCGGCGCCCCCGCTTCGCGCGGAGTGACCGAACGGGGCGGATCGAGCGGCACGCGCACCACCGGTGCGCCGCACGGCGGTCCGGGGGCGTCCATCCGCCCCGGCCGCCCAGAACGGCGTACGGACAGCACGGACCGCATTGACTGTACGAACATCACGAACAGCGCCAACAGCACGGACATCGCCGCACGGTACGACCGTCGGCACACTCGGGCGGGAACCGGCCGCCGCCCCGGCCACGCTCCGGCACCGCCGGATGTCGACCGACCAAGTTCCCCCCTCCTCGACCGCACGGGACCCGCATCCCGTGCGGTCTTGCTGCGTGTGCGCCGACGACGGTCAGCGGCGGCGGCGCGGATGCGAACCACGGTCGGCAGCGCGGCGGTTGACGCCCCACCGGAATCGGCACGCACCCTCGATGCGGTACGCGTCTCCGAATCGGCACGCGCCCGCGCCGCCTGCGCCCGCCCGTGTCGCCCACGTTCCCCCGCGTCGCGCGCGACGCCTGCGTTCAATGGTTCGGACAGCCTGACGAAGTGCCCGCCCATCGTGTGGCCCCCATCACTTCCGCACAACGACCCACTAGGTCAAGAACAAGTAAAACTGTTCGGAGTGCTGATCTGCGTTCACACTCATGACCGCTTATCCCTTGACCCCGCCCTTGAAGAGGCGGTTCAATCCCCCAAGTCCCCGTTACCCGCGCGGGGTACCGCTGAACGGCCGTACTGACGAAGAGCGTTCCCGTTCACAAGGCGGACCCCTGGAGGGGTACATGAACAGTCTCGACTGGACCGTACTCATCGGATACTTCGGTGTGATGGTCGCGATCGGACTCTGGTCGCACAAGCGCGTGGACACCGTCGGCGACTTCTTCACGGCCGGCGGGAAGATGCCGTGGTGGCTGTCCGGCATCTCGCACCACATGTCGGGGTACAGCGCGGTGATGTTCACCGGCTACGCCGGCATCGCCTACACGTACGGGGTCACCTCCTTCGTCACGTGGTCGCTCCCGATCGCCATCGGCATCTTCATCGGCGCGAAGCTCTTCGCGCCCCGGCTCAACCGGCTGCGCTCGCGGCTGCGGGTCGCGTCGCCGCTGGAGTACCTGAAGAACCGCTACAACGTGGAGACCCAGCAGGCTCTCGCCTGGTCCGGTCTGCTGCTGAAGATCGTGGACGTCGGCGCCAAGTGGGCCGCCATCGCCACCCTGCTCTCCGTCTTCACCGGGCTCACCATCACCCAGGGCATCCTCATCACCGGTGTGGTGACCGCCATTTACTGCACGGTCGGCGGGCTGTGGGCCGACGCGCTCACCGAGCTGGGGCAGTTCGTCATCCAGCTCTGCGCCGGACTCGCGATGCTGATCGCCGTGATGGGCAAGCTGGACGGCTTCTCCACCCTCTGGACGGTCTGGGACAAGCTCCCCGAGGGTCACGCCGACCCGACCGCCGGTCCGTACACCGTGACGTTCCTGCTGGCGTTCCTCTTCATCAAGACCTTCGAGTACAACGGCGGCATGTGGAACCAGGCGCAGCGGTACATGGCCACCGACTCGGCGCGCTCCGCGACGCGTTCGGCCCGCCTCTCCGCCGTCCTGTGGTTCGTCTGGCCCGTCGTGCTGTTCTTCCCGATGTGGTGCGCCCCGCTGCTCGTGCACGCGCAGAAGCCGGACGCCTCGGACAGCTACGCCCTGATGACGGAACAGCTTCTGCCGCACGGCCTGTTGGGCCTGGTGATCGTCGGCTTCTTCTCGCACACGATGGCCATGTGCTCCTCGGACGCCAACGCCATCGCCGCCGTCTTCACCCGTGACATCGCGCCGACCCTCTCCAAGGCGGCGCGCGGCTGGAACGAGCGCGTCGGCCTGATGGCGGCCCGCTGGACCACGATCACCTTCCTCGCGCTGTCGATGGCGGTCGCCACGCAGGTCAGCTCTCCGACCTTCAAGGACATCATCACCGTCGTCATCAAGTGGGTCGCCGGCCTGATGGGCCCGATCGCCATCCCGTTCATGCTCGGCCTGCTGCGTACGTTCCGGAAGTCCGGGCCGACCGCGGCGCTGGTCAGCTGGGCGATGGGGCTGCTCGCGTTCTGGCTGGTCAACTATCCGATCAACTGGGCCGTGGACGGCGGTGTCCCGCTCCAGTACCAGGTCTCGGTGCCGCTCGCGGTGTCGCTGATCCTGTACATCGCGATCGGATTCGTGAAGCCGGAGGACACCCCCGAGCGCGACGCGGTCCTCGCCCGCATCAACGAGGACGGCGACGACGGCTCGGCCGCCGCGTCCCTCCCGGCCCAGGGCGGCCCGGCCGCCGACACCGCCCCGGTCCGGGACTGACGCCCCGCCCCGGGGCGCGCGGGCGCCGCGACACGCACGTACGCACAGGGCCGGTGGTTCCCCGGTGCCCGCCGAAAGGCGGTCACCACCGGGAGCCACCGGCCCGTGCGCGACGCGACGGGCCCCGCGCGGAGGCTCTCAAACAGAGGCGAACCAGCAGAAGGCGAAGAGCTCCCCCGCGTCGTCGTGCTTCCGCATCTCGGCGTCGATGCGGCGCAGTGCGGCCTCGCGGGGAATGCCCCACGGGACGACCCCCTCGCCCTCCCGGGGACTCATGCCGCCGACCTGGACCCCGGAGTCGATCAGCCGCAAGGTGAGCGCCCGGACAACTTCCTCGCCCGATCCTTCGGGCGCGAGCGACTCCGCCGCGTCGTGCACGAGGAAGAGGTAGACCGCGGAGGTCCGGCAGTACCGGACGAGGTAGTCCAGCTCCTCGGCGTACCTCCGGGCGGCGTCGCCCTGGCGGGTCATGCCGCCGCCACCGGGCGTACCACTGCGAGCGCCTCGCGCACCGCCGGTGACCGGCTGCCGGGGTACGGGACCCGTCTCAACTCTCCGCCCCGACCGCTGGGCCGCCGCGCGGGCGCAGCGCGTCCACGACGAGGTCGAGGACCCGGCCGGTGCGTTCCGGGGTGTCGCCGATGGCCACCGCGTGGAAGACGCCGAAGACCATGGACGTGACGTCGTCGGGATCGACGTCCGCGCGGAGCGAACCGGTGCGCACGCCCGCCGCGAGCAGGGTCGCGACGGCCGCGGTGAGGCGCTCCCGGGTGGCCGGGGTGGCGATGGCCCCGGATGCCCAGCCGGAGCGGAGGGTGCCCATCATGCCGCTCTTGGCCGCGACGAACTCCGCGTACCGGTCCATCCAGGCGCGCAGTGCGGCCTCGGGCGGGAGTGTGCCGAGCAGTTCGTCGGCGCTTTCGGTGACGGCGTCGAGTTCGGCGGCGAAGACGGCCTCCACCAGCGCCTCCCGGGTGGGGAAGTGCCGGTACAGAGTGCCGATACCGACGCCCGCCGCGCGGGCGACGGTCTCCAGCGGGACGGTGTCGTCGGCCGCCGCGAACGCCGTACGGGCGGCGGCGACGAGCTTCTCGCGGTTGCGGCGGGCGTCGGCGCGGGCGGGGCGGGACGCGGCGGACCGCGAGGCGGGACCGGAGGGGTCGGCGGGGGCCCCGGGGGCCCCGGGAGTGTCGGGGGTGTCGGGGGCCCCGGGGGTGTCGGGGGTATCGGCAGCATTCAAAGCGGAGGAACCTCCGGTAGTGTTACGGTCGACTTAGCGGAGGCTCCTCCGTTTACTCATCCTCCCACGAGAACGGGATGACCTCATGACGAACACGGACACCACAGCCACCGGCGTTCCCCGCGCCGGAGGGGCCGGCCGGCTCGGCGCGCTCACCGTCTCCCGCATCGGCTTCGGCGCCATGCAGCTCCCCCGGCTCCGGGACGACCGGGCCGCCGCCCTCGCCGTCGTGCGCCGGGCGGTCGAGCTCGGCGTGGACCACATCGACACCGCCCAGTTCTACGGGGACGGCTTCGCCAACGACGTGCTGCGCGAGGCACTCCGGCCCGAGGACGGCGTCACCGTCGTCAGCAAGGTCGGCGCCACGCCCCACTCCGGCGGCCCGCACCCGATGCGTCTCGCCCAGAAGCCCGAGGAGCTCCGGGCCTCCGTCGAGGACAATCTCAAGAGCCTCGGCCTCGACCGGATTCCGGTGGTCAACCTGCGCCGCGCCTCCCGCGCGCCCGGCCTGATCGCGGAGGGCGACCAGGTGGTCGACATCGACGACCAGCTCGCCGTCATGACCGCCCTGCGCGACGAGGGCAAGATCGACGCGATCGGCGTCAGCCATGTCGGCATCGACGAACTGCGCCGGGCGCTCCCCGCAGGTCCCGTCTGCGTGCAGAACGCGTACAGCCTGGTCGCCCGTGACGACGAGGAGATGCTCCGGCTCTGTGTCGCGGAAAACATCGCCTGGGTGCCGTACTTCCCGCTCGGCAGCGCCTTCCCCGGCATGCCGAAGGTGACCGACGAGTCGGCTGTTCTCACGGTCGCCGAGTCGCTGGGCCGCACCCCGGCCCAGACCGGCCTGTCCTGGCTGCTCCACCACGCCCCGAACGTGCTGCTCATCCCCGGCACGGCGAACGCCGGGCACCTGGAGGCGAACGTGGCCACCGGGACGATCACCCTCGACGCGCAGGCCCTCGCCACTCTGGACGCGGTCCCGACCCGCTGAAGGCGGTCCGCGCAGCCCCCCGACCCCACGAGCCGACCGGAGCGAGACAGCGCCATGTCCCTCAACGAGTCCGAACGCCGTCGCACGGAAGAGGAGTTGCGGAAGAACCTCGCACTGTGCGGCCTTACCGCCGAAGAGGTCGCGGCCGACCTGGGCGTCACGCCGGAAGAGGTGCGACGGACCCTCGACGTCACGGAACGGACCGACCCGGTGGAGGTGTGGCGGCTGCGCGACTACCTCGATCAGGCGGTACGGGACGCGGGCGGGCGGCCCGCCCCCTTCACCGTACTGACGGGCCGCGCCCGCCTGGCGGCCCGCGCGTGGTTCACGCTGCGGGAAGCCCCGCGACACGATTTCACCCCGCGATGACGGGCACGCGGGGCCGGAGGGGGCCACTCCCGGGGCATGGGAAAGAGCCTGGCCCGGCCCCGCACGGGTGATGTGAAGTCCATCCGGGTGAGAGGTGCGGGCTCCTCCGCCCGGCCGGGCCCGGTGGGCCGGTAGGAAGATCCCGATCTGTTCGTGATCTTCGAGAGGACCTCGCCCCGTGCACGCTGCCCGCACCGCCGCCCTGGTCGCCGCCGCACTACTGGTCCCGGTGCCGGCCACCGCGGCGGCCACCCCCGCCATCTCCGGTATGCGCGCCGCTCCCGCCGAGCAGCCGGTGGAGTTCCAGGTCCGCCGGGGCGACACCTCGGCGGTCCTGAGCTTCAGCGGCCACCTGTCCTGGAGCGGGACCGGAAACCGCACCTACACCCTCAAGGGGCGGCTGACGGCCCGCTGCCGCACGGCCACCCGGTTCACGGCCCGGCTCCAGTACGGCGGGACGAGCGAGAAGTGGAAGGACTCCCCCGAGTCGCAGTGCTCCCACTCCCGTACCGGGTACAACGTCATCGCCCTGGCCGGGACGCTGCCGCGGAACAGCAGCCTGAGGCTCCGGCTGGGGGCCTGGAAGTCCGCCGCGTGGGTGTACTCCGGCCGGAAGACCTACGCTCCCCCGGCGTGACGGACCACCGCCACGAGCATGACCGGCACCCATGACCGGCACGGCCACGACCGGCACGGCCATGACCGGCGGGACCGCGACCGGCACGGCCATGACCGGCGCGGCACGTGCGGCACATCACCCGTCCCGCACACCGCCCGCCCCTTGCCCGGCGGACCGGCTCCCCTTTACCTTACTTTTCAGTAAGTTTACTGCGGAGTAAGGAGTTTGACGTGGGCGCCTACCGCACGGTCATGGTCGGTACGGACGGTTCGGAGTCGTCGTTGGCGGCGGTCGAGAAGGCGGCCCGGCTCGCCGCCGACAGCGCGGCCGAACTCGTCGTCGTCTGCGCGTACATACCCATGCGCGGTCACGAACTCCGAGCAGCAGAAGATCAGTTGAAGGCCGAGGCGTATCAGGTGGTGGGTTCGGCACCCGCCGAGACCACTTTGCGCATCGCGGCCGACCGGGCCAGGGCGCAGGGCGCCGACTCCGTGCGGACGATCGCGGTGGAGGACGAGCCGGTCGCCGCCCTCACCCGGACCGCCCTGAAGGTCTCGGCCGATCTGCTGGTCGTCGGCAACAAGGGACTGCGCTCGCTCGCCGGCCGCATCCTCGGCTCCGTACCCGCGGACATCGCCCGCAAGGCCCCGCTCGACGTGCTGATCGTGCACACCACATGAGCGCGACGGGGCCGGAAGCCGGCGGACCGGAGCCGGGCGCGCCTGCCGGAGCACCCGAGCCGTTACGCGCCGGTGGGCAGCCCGCCGCCGAGGTGGCCGGCCTCTTCGGGGTCGCCGAACTCGGCCGGGCCATCGAGGAGGTGCTGCTCGGAGGTGGTCGCGTCTGGACGCGGCAGGAGATGGCCGAGCGGTCCGGGGTCGGGGCCGGGCGCACCGCGCAGATCTGGCGCGCGCTCGGCTTCCCGATGGTCGACGAGGACGCGCGGGTCTTCACCGAAGCCGACGTGGAGGCACTCCGCGCGGGCGAACGGCTCATTGCGGCCGGCCTCATCACCGAGGAGAGCGAGATCATGATGGCCCGCGCCCTGGGCCACCATCTCTCCCGGCTGGCCGAGTGGGAGGTGGGCACCCTCTGGTCCTGGATCAACCGGGAGTCCGAGTTCACCCTGGACGGCGGCAAGTTGATGACCCACGCCGCGACCCTGCTGCCGGAGATGGAGCAGTTGCAGCAACACGTGTGGCGGCGGCACCTCGCCGCGTACGCGGAACGCGTCCTGGCCGAGGCCGCCGAGGCCCAGGAGGCCGCGCGGGCCGGGTCCGGGGTGGGGGAGCCCGACTTCGAGGCAGTGGCGGAGGGCGGCCCGGTGCCGCCGTACGAGGGTGCCGAGGTCCGCGACCGGGCGGTCGGCTTCACCGACATGGTCGGCTACACGCGGATGACCCGGGGCCTCGGCAACGCCGAACTCGTCCGCGTCCTGGACCTGTTCGAGAGCCTCACCGGGGACGTGGTCGCCGAGGGCGGAGGCCGGGTGGTGAAAACCATCGGTGACGAGGTGCTCTTCGTCTGCGAGTCGGCGTCCGAGGCCGCGGACACGGCCCTGGAACTCACCGCCCGCGCGGCGGCCGAACCGCGGCTCCCGCAGGTGCGTACCGGGCTCGCCCACGGAGCCGTACTCAGTCGCTACGGCGACGTCTACGGCGCGGCCGTGAACGTCGCCGCCCGGCTCACCGCGGTGGCCCGCCCCGACACCGTGCTCGTCAACACCGAGCTGGCCGGGGAGCTCGCGGGCCTGCCCGGGTACGAACTCCGGTCGCTGCGGCCGGTCTCCGTGCGCGGTTACAGCAGGCTCCGGCCGGTGCTGCTGCGGTCCGCCCGTCCGCGCGGGCGGGCCCGGGAGGACTGAACCGGTCCGGCCTCCGGCCCCGGGGTCAGAGCCCCTGGACGATCAGCCTCTTGCTGTCCGTGTTCCGGATGCGCAGCGGTGCGATCGCCCGGTACTCCGCCGAGTCGTTCCAGGCTCGCGCGGAGGCCAGGTCCGGGAACTCCACGAGGACCAGCTGCCCGGGGTTCCAGTCACCCTCGACGACATCGGTCTCACCGCCCCGGGCCAGGTAGCGGCCACCGTAGGGCGCGAGGGTCGCCACCACTTCGGACCGGTACTCGGCGAGTTCGTCCGCGTTGCCGGTCAACTGCACGTCTGCGATCACGTAGGCGGTCATGGAGGCCGACCCTATGCCGCTCACGCGTCCGTGATCCACCCCAATAGGGCTGCCGGACAGTCGTGTTGGGCGTACCGGTCGACGCCCGACGCACACCCCGTGCAGCGCCCGCGGCCTTCTCGGCCCCTGCGGCCCGGTCGGGTCACGCCCTCGGATACCGGGCGATCCAACCCGGTGACGCGGCGGTCGCGTTGTGCAGCGCAGGGCCCTGGGTCATCTCCATCGCGAAGTCGTCGGCGAGTTCCAGGAGGGTGGCCCGGCCCTCGATCTCGGCGAGCCAGGACGGCGGCAGAGCCGTCTCGCCGTGCAGCGCGCCCAGCAGCGCCCCGCAGACCGCCGCGGCGGGCGAGGACGGCCCGCCGTGGTTCACGGCCAGCCGGAGCCCGTGGCGTACGTCCTCGCCGACGAGCGCGCAGTACAGCCCCACCGCGAGCACCTCCTCCGCCGAGTCCTCCGCCCCCAGCGACTCGATCAGCGCCGGCCCGGGAATGCCCTGTCGTACGGCTCCGAGGGCCCGGCGCACCGCCTCGGTGACGGGCTCGTGGCCCGGGCGTTCCGCGAGCAGCGCCAGCGCCCGCTGCACCGACCCGTCCAGCGTGTCCCGCCGGGCCAGTCCGTGCACCACCACCGCGAAGGCTCCCGCTGCCAGTTGGGCGGTGGCATGCCCGTGGCTCTGCGCCGCGCACTCCACGGCCAGCTGGCACACCAGCTGCGGTTCCCAGCCCGCGAGCAGCCCGAAGGGCGCGGACCGGGTCAGCGCGGCGGAGTCGCGGGCGTCCGGGTTCCTCGGCCGCTCCAGGGTGCCCATGGTGGTGTCGCCGAAGCCGTGCAGGCAGGACCGGGCGGGGGCGCGGCGGGCGTACAGCCACTCCTCACGCGCGAGCCAGCCGTCACCCTCGCGCCGCTCGTCGGGGCCCCAGTCGCGCTGGGTCGCCGCCCACCGCAGATGGGCCCGGTACACGTCGGTCGGCGGGTGCCAGGCGCCCGTGTCGCGCCGCACCTGCGCCCGTATCAGCCCGTCCACGGTGAACAGCGTCAGCTGGGTGACCGCCGTGACACCGCCCCGCCGTCCGTCCACCGGTACGAAGTCCGCGACCCCGCCGACCCCGTGGGCCTCCCGGATCTCCTCCAGCGTGAGCGGAGTGACGGCCGCCCCGAGGGCGTCCCCGAGCGCCGCGCCCAGCAGCGCACCCCGTACCCGGCTGCGGAAGTCCTGCTGTTCCACACGGCCCCAGACAGCTGTGGTCCCGATGGTCATCCGGCCAGTCCCCCTACCGTCGGTACGGCTCCGGCAGCACTGTAATAGAACGGGAACGACTGATTCAGGGCCGGAACGGTATGTACGGAGTAGCTCTGGAGATCACTTTTGAACGGCATTCATCAGGGTTTTCCCGTACGAACAGGGACCGGCCGTCCTGCGACCGATCCCCTCACCGCCGGGGTCCCGGACTCGTCCCACCGACCATCCAGGCCAACGGGGGCCGCCCCTCCCGGCACTCCGCCACCAGCAGCACGTCCCGCAGCGAGTCGGTGGCCGCCCGGAGCGCGAACCGTACGGCCACCTCCCCCGCCGACTCGTCCGCCAGTACCTCCCGCGCCCCGGCGAGCACGTCCTCCCCGCAGGCGACGAGCTCGGCCTCCACGTCGTCGGCCAGCCGCGACATCCGGCTGTCGGGGTCGTCGGTGCTGAGATAACACCGCCTGCCCTCGGGGGAGTTCCAGGGCAGCAGACGGAACTGGGAATCGGCCATGACGGGTGCCTCGCAGACGCAGTGACTCGGGGTGACTTCCATCGGGTGATGCTCACCGTTCGTGACTCGATGATCACCGCCGCGACCTACCCTCGGAAGCAGCACACGATTGCCCGCGCACAGGACAACGGGAGGACCACGATGGCCGAACCGGTCGACGTGGACGAGGAGTCGGGCCGCGCCGCGCTCGGCCGCACACTGCGCTACCTCAGGGAGAAGGCCGGCAAGTCCCTGGGACAGCTCGCCGAGGAGACCCGCTACGACAAGAGCTACCTGTACCGCCTTGAGGTCGGCCAGCGGCTCTCCAAGCTGGAGGTGATGCAGGACCTCGACCGGTACTACGCGAGCGGGGAGCTGCTCCAGGGATTATGGAAGGTGGCGCGGAGGGAAGTCTTCAAGGACAAGTACAAGGAGTTCATGCGGCTGGAGAGCCGGGCCCGCATCATGTGGATGTTCCAGCTCGCCATTCCCGGGCTCTTTCAGACCGAGGAGTACGCCCGGGAGGTGCTGTCTGCGGCGCAGACTTCGAGCGGCAACGTCGAATTGGTCGAGGAGCAGGTGGCGGCCCGCATGAGCCGTCAGGAGATCCTGCATCGAACCCCGGCACCCCACGTGCGACTGATCCTGGACGAGGTGGCGCTGCGCAGGCCGACGGTGGACGCGAAGGCATGGCAGTCCCAGTTGGATCACCTGCTTGAAGTCTGCCGTTTTCCCGACGTCGTCCTCCAGGTATTGCCGTTCTCGGCGGGCGTGCACGGCCTCATGGGCAGTCATCTCTCGGTCCTTTGGGAGCCGGACGGAACTTCCGTTGCCTACGTCGAGGGCAACGGCACCGGCGAGTTGGTCGACGAGCCAGACAAGGTGACCAACTATCGGCTGTCCTACGATCGTGTCCGCGATCTGGCCCTTTCCCCAGCGGAGTCGCTGGCGTTCATTCGGGGCGTCTTGGAGGAGCATCAACCATGAACCGCACGATCGACCTCTCGACTGTCACTTGGCGCAAGTCCACCTTCAGCGATGGCGGACAGACGAACTGTCTCGAAGTCTCTGACGACTTCCCCGGCCTCGTCCCCGTCCGCGACAGCAAGAACCCCGCCGGACCGGTGCTCACCATCAGCGCCCGCGCGTGGACGGCATTCGTCAACGTGGTCCGTGAGGACACGAGATGACCGCAGCCGATCTCTACCCAGCCCACTGGCGCAAGTCATCTTTCAGCGACGGCGGGGCCAACAACTGCCTCGAAGTCTCCGACGACTTCCCCGGCCTCGTCCCCGTCCGCGACAGCAAGAACCCCACCGGGCCCGCGCTCCTCATCACCGCTTCCGCCTGGGCGGAGTTCGTCGCCTTCGCCGCCGGCCGCTGAACCGGGAAACCGGTCGTACCACGCGGCCCGGGGCACGGGCATCCGCTCGCGCCCCGGGCGACGGCCGGCCCGGACCCGTTCCGCGGCCCGCAAAAATCCGGTGGCGCTTTCCCACCACCCCGGTAGCGTGCGCCGCTATGACATCCCAACTGAAACGCCCCCCGCTCCAGGCCGACGAACGCACCGTACTGATCGGCTGGTTGGACCTGCAGCGCCAGATCCTGCGCTGGAAGTGCGAGGGCCTCAGCGACGAGGACGCGCACCGCACGGTCCTCCCGACCTCGCCGCTCATGACGATGGCAGGTCTCGTCTCCCACATGCGCTGGACCGAGCACACCTGGCTGGAGGTGCTGTTCCTCGGCGGTGACGAGACGGGGAACCCCTCGTTCCATGAGACGGACGAGGACGCCGACTGGCGGACCGACGGCCGTCCGCTCGCCGAGTTGCTCGCTGAGTACGAGGCCCAGTGCGTGCGCAGCAACGAGATCGTCGCCGCGGCCTCCCTGGACGACATCGGCCGCCACACGGGCTTCCGCTCGGCCGGCGCCAACCTCCGCTGGATGCTGATCCACCTGGTCGAGGAGACGGGGCGGCACGCGGGGCACGCCGACATCGTCCGGGAGCTGCTCGACGGCACCAAGGGCTACTACTGACCCGGCGCATGCCGTGAACGCTCCTCAGGTTGACGGCGAAGCCGCTACTCCGCACACCCGAGGGGGGGCTTCCACGAAGGACGGGTCCACGTTCTGCCGCACCGGGCCGAGGACGGGCGGCGGACACCATCCGGCCCTGCCCCGCCACCCTCACTCCACCGCAGGTGGACGGCGGGACGGGCCCGTCCCGCCGGCTCAGCCCCCGCAGCCGTAGCCGGGATGGGCCTCGATGCTGGTCACCGAATTGTCGTAGAGAGCCCAGAGTTCCTGCTTGTTACCCGGCTCGATGATCCAGTTGAGGCCGCGGAAGTCGGCGTCGGTCCAGATGCACACATTGAGGTTGCTGCGGTTCCACAGCGAGCCCGCCCGGTCGTTCCACGCCGATCCGATGTTGCGGTTGTCCACCGCATCGAGCTGCAGGACGTCCCCGGTGAGGCTGGGGCCGTCGAAGAGGCAGACCTTGCCCTCCGCGCAGCGGGCCACGCCTCCGTCCTTGGGGTCATCGGCCAATGCGGTTCCCGGAGCCACCAGCACGGCGGTGGCCGCGAGGACCGCCCCTACCGCTGCGGTTCTGACTGCCAGTTTCATGAAGGTCCGTTCCCGTTGTCGCCCGTGGACGCGCGGTCGTGGTCGCCGAGTCCAACTGTCGCCACTTTGGATGACATTGGGCACGCAGACGGTTCCCACGCGCGTCTGGTCGACAGAGATGACGTTGCTCACTGCCGCGGAAGGGACGGGATCCGCTCGACGGCACCAAGGGCTCCTACCGACCGGCTCCACCACTGCGCGCCGCCGCGACTCCGGTGGAACCCGCTGTCGTCAGGATGGCCGGGGGACGGTGTCGAGGTAGGCGCGGACCGCTCCCGACGTCTCGTCGTGCCGGCCGAGGACCAGCAGGTCCGGACCGGCCGGTGCGTCACGCAGCGGCCGGTAGACGAGACCGGGCAGGGTGATGCGCTCCGTGGCCGTGGGGACGAGGGCCACCCCCTCCCCCGCTGCCGCGAGGGCGAGGACGCCGAGGGTGCTGCCGACCAGGCGGACTCCGGAGCGGTCCTCCACGGGGCCGGGCCAGAGCCGGGCGAGGACGGTCTCGTCCTCCTCCCTGCTCGCGAAGACGATGAGGTCGTGTGCCCTCACGTCGGCGGTGGTCACCGAGGCGCGAGACGCCAGTTCGTGGTCGGAGCGCACGGCGACGGACATCGGGGTGAGGGCGCGCCGGACGACGCGCAGGCCGTCCGTGTCGGCGAGGCCGAGGTCGGGGCAGTAGCCGATGTCGAGCGAACCGTCCCGCACCCCTTGAACCTGGGCGGCGGGCGGCAGCTCGGTCAGGGAGAGGCCGACGCGGGGGCGCGCCCTGCGGAAGCCGCGCAGGTCCTCGGAGAGGACGCCCTGGAGGGCCGCCACGCCGGAGAATCCGATCCGCACCGCTCCCGTCTCGCCGCGCACCGACCACCGGGCGGCCTGGAGGGCCCGGTCGGCCTGGGCGAGGGCGCGGCGGGCCTCGGGCAGCAGCTGCTCACCGGCCTCGGTCAGTTCGACGCGACGGCTCGTCCGGCTGAACAGGCGTCCGCCCACCTCGCGCTCCAGGGCCTGCACCTGGGCGCTGAGGGTGGACTGCGTGACGTGCATCAGGTCCGCGGCCCGGCCGAAGTGACGCTCGTCGGCGACGGCGACGAAGTAGCGCAAGTGCCTCAGCTCCACCGTTCACCTCCGTCCGTCCATCGTTCCGACCACTCAATCGATCGTATCTTTCGGTTGGACCTATCGCCCTTCGTGGCGAAAACTGGACGCATGAACGTGACGATTCAGGACCGACAGGACATCGCCGACCTCATGACCGGTTGGATTCACCGCGATCTGGGCGAGTGGGACCTCCTCAAAGGTCTCTTCCACCCCGACGGACGGATCGAGATCACCTGGTTCGAGGGTCCGGCGTACGAGTTCGTGGACGCCTCCGCCCGGATGGGGGCCTCCGCCTTCCGCACCAAGCACCTGATCACCGCGCCCGTGGTGACCTTCTCCGCCGAAGGCACCCGCGCCGTGAGCGAGACCAACGCCGTCATCATCGGCGAGAACATCGACCTCCGGCTGGGCTGCAACGGTCACAACCGGTTCATCGACCGCTTGGAGAAGCGGGACGGGATGTGGCGCATCAGCGACCGCAAGAGCGTCTACGACTTCGGCACCTTCACCTTCCCCGCGGGGATCGTCGACATCGACGCGGAGGCGGTCGCCCGCCACCCCCGGGAGTACGCGGCCCTCGCCTACCTGCTGGAAGCCAGTGGCTATCCGGTGAGCCGGGTGTTCGCGACCAAGGGGAGCGACCTGGAGCGCGACATCAAGGAATCCGCCTTCGCCTGGCTGGGCGGTGCTCCCGGCGCCTGACCGGCGCCTTGGCGCGGGGCCGTCGAGCGAGTCAGAACGGAGGCTCGGCGTACTGCCTGGCCCGTCGCTCCACCACCCGCCGGGGCAGCGGCCACGCCGCGAGGACCACCGGCGGTACGGGTTCCAGCAGCCGCAGAAGTCGAAGCAGGACTCGCCGTTGTCGGCGGCCGTGTCCGTCGGGACCATACCGGCGCCCCGGCACGAGGGGCATCCCGGACGGGCCGAGTCGGTCAGCAGCAGTTCGTACCGCTCCAGGGTGAGCAGGTGGAGGCGTGGTCTGATCATGCGGTGATTGTGTCCGCGCCTCCGTCACCCCGCACAGGGCGACCGGCACTCGGTGGGATGCCTCCTGCCCCGTCATCCGCCGGTCGCCAGCACCGGGTAGTCCGTGTACCCCGTCGCCCCGCCGACGTACATCATGTACGCGTCCCGCACCTGGTTGACCGGCGCTCCGGTACGCAGCCGGTGGGCCAGGTCGGGGTTGGCGAGGAACGGGCGGCCGAGGGCGATCAGGTCGGCTCCGGCTGCGAGCAGCCGCTCGCTCGCGGCGAGGCCGCCGTCCTCGGGGATGCGGTCCTTCGGGAGTACCGGGTTGGCGATCAGGGTGCCGGGCCATTCCTTGCGGATGCGCTGGAAGACGGGCTGGTCCGGGTCCGCGTACCCGACGTGCAGGTAGGCGATCCGGCCGAAGCGGCTGTCGGCCAGGGCGGCGACGAGGGCGGGGTAGATCTCCTCGGTGTCGCCCTCCTCGATGCTGTTGACCGTGTTGCCGGGCGAGACCCGCAGCCCGACCCGCTCGGGGCCGATCTCCGCCGCGACGGCCCGTACCACCTCGGCGACGAACCGGACGCGGTTGCCGACCGGGCCGCCGTACTCATCGGTGCGGCGGTTGGTGTTCCGCGAAAGGAACTGGTGGAGCAAGTGGCCGTTGGCGCTGTGCACTTCGACCCCTTCGAAGCCCGCTTCGATCGCGCGCCGGGCGGCCGAGGCGAAGTCGGCCACGTGGTCCGCGACGTCCTGGAGGCTCATCTCGCGCGGCACGGGCGCCTGTTGCTTGCCGGTGGGTGTGTGGAGCGTCTCGGGGAGCGCCACCGGCGAGGGGGCGACCGGGACCAGGCCGCTGGTGTCGGGGTGTCCGACCCGGCCCCCGTGCTGGAGCTGGAGGAACATCCGTCCGCCTGCCGCGCGTACCGCGTCGGTGACCGCGCGCCATCCGGCGACGTGGTCGGGGCGGTGGATGGCGGTGATGTTGGGGTACGTCTGCCCGACCGCGTTCGGGGTGGACGCCTCGGCGATGATCAGGCCGGCCGTGGCCCGCTGGGCGTAGTAGGTGGCCATGAGCGGGGTGGGGACGCCCTCGGCGGTGGCACGGTTACGGGTCAGCGGAGCCATCACGAGACGGTTCGGGAGGCGCAGCGGGCCGAGGTCGGCGGGGTCGAAGACCGACACCTTCGAAGAGGTGGACACGGGTGCGTTCGTCATGCCGGGAGGGTAAGAATTGACACCGGTGTCAGGTTCAAGTCCCAGGGAAGGCGGAGCGTCATGCGGATCGGTGAACTGGCCCGGCGTACCGGCGTGAGCGAACGCTCCCTGCGCTACTACGAGGCGCAGGGCCTGCTGGCGGCGGATCGTACGCCCGGCGGGCACCGGGAGTACCCGGACGGGGCGGTGGACCGGGTGATCCGCATCCAGGAGTTCTACGCGGCCGGGCTGTGCAGCTCGAAGATCGGCGAACTCCTGCCCTGCGTGAGGGACTCGGACGGCGGCCCGTCCGCGACCGCCACGCCCCGGCTGGTCAGCGACCTCGGCGTGGAGCGCGACCGGATCGACCGGAAGATCACCGAACTGCTGCGCTCCCGGGAGGTGTTGGACGAGGTGATCGCGACGGCGAAGGAGCAGTCGCCGTCCCCGGGGTCCGGGGACGCGGTCGCGTAGCCCTGTCGTCACCGCGGGGCGAGTACCAGGTGGACCGCGAGTCCAGTGATCACCGCGCTGGAGAGCAACGCCGTCACCGATCTCCCGCGTGGGCCGGTCAGTACGCGCCCCAGCAGCGCACCGCCGCCGACCAGCAGCAACTGCCAGGTGGCGGAGGCCACGAAGGCCGCCGCCACGAACACGGCCCGCTCGGCGGGACCCGGCGCGGCGGCCCCCTGCCCCGCGAGCACCAGGGCGGCGAAGTACAGGACCGTGACCGGGTTCATCAGCGTGAGCCCCAGCAGTCCGAGGTACGCCCGCAGCGGGCTCACCGGCCTGCGGCCGTCCCCGGCGCCCGGGGTCTCCCGCGCGCGGTGGTGGCGTACGGCCGTCACCGCGCCCCGGCCGGCCATCACCACCAGGACCAGGGCCGACACCCACCGCAGGGGCGGCGCGACCGGCTCCACGAGCGGTGCGAGGGCCGAGCCCCCGGCCACGGCGACCAGCGCGTACAGGCCGTCGGCGGTCGCCACCCCGAGAGCGGCACCGGCGCCGACCCGCAGCGAGGTCCGCGCGGTGAGGGCCACCAGGTAGGCCGCGACCGCCCCGACCGGTACGGCGATGCCGTAACCGGCCAGCAGCCCCGCGACCAGCGCCGCGCTCACGCGCGGGGCGGTGTCGGCCTCCCCGGACCGCCGGGCTGCTGCTGGAGACCCCGGCTCGCGGCGGCGAGGGAGGGCAGCGGCAGCGCGGAGGAGGTCGCGGACGTCGTCGTGGTCATGGGCGGATTCTCAAAGGTGCCCGCCACCGGAGCAACCCGTTTTCGCGGAACGCCCGCCCTTCAGGCCCCGGCGGCCGAGCCCTCGGCGGAGTCGTCACGGGAGGTCCACGCCGGTGCGGCCCCCACCAACGAGTCGAGACGTTCAAGGCGTTGGGCGGTGGTGGCGTCGTCGGGCGTCATGACGATGATCCGCTCGCCCCGCGTCCGGTCCAGCCACAGGCTCTGGAACTGGACGTCGAGGGCACCGACACGCGGGGAGCGGTAGTGGCGCAACTGGGTCCGGTCGGCGCCGACTTCGTACGACTCCCAGTGCCGCACGAAGTCCGGGGACTCCTGGCGCAGCCGGGTGATCAGCGCGTTCCAGCGGGGGTCGTCGCGGTGTTCCGGCTGACGGGCGCGGAGTCTCGCGGTCATGTCGCGCAGGACCGTGTCCTCGTCGACCAGACTGTCGCGCCAGCTCGGCTCGGTGAACATCAGCCACGCGCAGTTGCGTTCCTCGACCGGGTACGCGTCGAGGTCGGCGAACAGGTACCGGTAGGTGCGGTTGGCCGCGACCAGGTCGTAGCAGTCGGTCTGCACGGCGGCCGGGTACGGCAGCAACTTGGCGAGGACGGCGGTGTGTTCGGGGCGCAGATCCATGGGCGGCCCCGGCTCGGCGGGGGCGCCCCGGCCCGCGAGCACCATCAGGTGGCGGTGCTCGGCGGCGTCCAGGCGCAGGACGCGCGCCACCGCGTCCAGTACCTGGTCGGAGGCGTTCCTGGCCCTTCCCTGTTCCAGCCACGTGTACCAGGTGACCCCGACCCCGGCGAGCTGCGCGACCTCCTCGCGCCGCAGACCGGGCGTGCGGCGCCGGCCGCCCGTGGGAAGGCCCACGTCGCCGGGGGTGACGCGGGCGCGTCGGGCACGCAGGAAGGTTCCGAGGGCGTCGCGGTCGGGCGTCGAAGAGGTCACCGCCCCAGTGTCGGTCCTCGGAGCCGGTGGATCCAGGTGGTGCTGGTACCCCTATGACCAGGCTCCTGGTACCAGGATGACAACGGGCGCAAGGTCGTGGACATGACCGTGACGACCGTACCGACCACACCCACCGCACGCACCGCACGCACCGCACCGACCGTCCCCCGCACGCGGGCCGCGGCGCCCCCTCCGGCACGCGCCCTCACCGGTGCCGGTCTCGCCGCCCTGCTCGTCGCGTTCCTGCCCGTGAACATGACGTTCGGGTCGGTCAACCTCCTGGAACCCGCGATCACCGGGGACCTCGGCGTGACCGCGTCGGGCGGTCAGCTCGTGCTGTCCGCGTACACCACGGCGTTCGCCGCGACCCTCGTCGTCGCGGGGCGCCTGGGCGACCGGTTCGGCCGGCGCCGGCTGCTCACGGCCGGTGTCGGCGCCTTCGGGGTGGCCTCCGTGCTCGCCGCACTCGCACCGGACCTGATCACCCTCGTCGTGCTGCGCGCCGTGCTGGGCTTCGCCGCCGGGCTGTTCACCCCGCAGGTCCTCTCCACCATCCAGGCCACGGCGCCCGAAAAGCTGCGGGCGCTGGGCGTCACGCTGTTCGCCGCCGTCGGCGGCATCGCGACCGTCGCCGGACAGCTCCTCGCCGGCGCCGTGTCCCAGGCCGCCGGTGACCACTGGGGCTGGCGGCTCGTGCAGATACTCACCGGAACGATCGGCGCGGCCGCGCTGCTCGCCCTGCGCACCGTGCCCGAGTCGCGCTCGACGGCACCGCTCGCGCTCGACCTGCGCGGGGCAGCCCTCCTCGGCACCGGCCTGCTCCTCGTCGTGGTGCCCCTGACCCTCGGCACGTCCGCGGGCGGCCCGGCCCCGGTGCTCGCGATGCTGGCCGCGGCCGGTGCGGTGCTCACCGCCTTCGCCCGCTCGCAGCGTGCCGCCGAACGCCGCGGCGAGCTGCCCGTCGTCCCGCCGAGCGTGCTGCGCACCGCGGCCGTGCGACAGGGCCTGATCATGTCGCTGCTGTTCTTCACCGGTTACGGCGCTTTCCTGTACGAGTTCTCGGCGCTCGCCCAGGGCGCGTTCGGCGTGGACGCCTGGGGCACCGTCGTGCTGCTGCTCGGTTTCGGCGCGGGGTTCATCGTCACCGCGCTCGCCCTGCCCGCCGTGGAGCGCCGCACCGGGCGCTGGACGATGACCGGCGCGGCCGTCGGCCAGGCGGCGGTGCTGGTGGGCCTCGCCGTCGTCGTGAGCGGCGCCCACGGCGGAGCCCCGTGGACCCTGCAGCCGCTCCTGATCGCACTCGGCGTGACCCAGGCCCTGATGTACGGGCCGGTCCTGCGCACGGTCCTCTCCCGCACCCCGACCTGGGCGGCGGGTGTCGCCGGCGGGCTCTTCACCACCTTGCAGCAGCTCGGTCTCGGCCTGGGCGTGGCGCTCCTGGGCGGCCTCTTCCACGCCGTGGCCGACGCGACCGCGGACGGTTCCGCCGGCGCCGGAATGCCCCGGGGCTTCGCCGTCGCCGTCGCCGTACAGGCCGCCCTGGCCCTGGGCTTCGCCTTCTTCGCCACCCGTATCGCGCGGGCCGGTGCGCCCGGGACGACGGTCTGAGCGGTGCTACGCGCGCCCGACGCCCAGCGCGTACTGCGCCCGCTTCCCCGCCACGACCCGGTCCAGGTCGCCCAGCATCCCCTCCGCCTCGCGGGCGGCGGCCAGGGCGGCCGGGTCGAGGTCGGCGGTGACGACCTCCCGCCGGTCCGGTCCGGCCTCGGTCAGCAGGTGCCCGTCCGGGCCCCACACCCCGCTGCCGCCGCAGGTGTTCCAGCCACCCGTGGTGCCGATGTGGTTGGCCAGCACCGTGTAGACGGTGTTGTCCAGGGCGCGGGCGGGGAACCACGTACGGGACTCGTGGTGGCCGTTGCCCACGCTGAACAGGGCGCCGACGAGGTACGCGTGGCAGCCGTCCAGGGCCGCCGCGCGGGCGTGCTCGGGGAAGCCGGAGTCGTAGCAGATGCCGAGCCCGAGCCGCCAGCCGTCCACGTCGAGGGTGCACCCGGCGGCCCCCGGCCGGTAGACCTCGCGCTCGGTCTTGAAGAGGTACTGCTTGTCGTAGCGGGTGACGAGGGTGCCGTCCGCGCCGATGACCAGCGCGGAGACGTACAGCTCCCCCGCCTCGTGGAACGCGGCGCCCACCACGGCGACCGTGCCGGTCTCCCGGCAGGCGTCGGCGAGCGGGGCCAGGCGCGGATCACCCGGCTGCACGGCGCAGCGCAGCGGTTCGGCGCGCACGAGGTCGGGCTCGTACCCGCTGAGGAACTTCTCCGGGAGGACGACCACCCGCGCCCCCGCCCCGGCGGCCTCGCGGACCAGGGCGGCGGCGGTCGCCGTGTTGGCGTCCACGTCCCCGGCCACGGCCTGCGCCTGCGCGGCGGCGACCCGGAGCGGGCGCGCGGGGATCGGGTACGTACGGGACGGGGCGGTGCGTGCGGTCATGGAACCCCAGGTTACCGGCGGGCCGGTCGGGCGCCCGGTGGCCGGTGGGCGCCCGGTGGCCGGGCCTGTGGCCGCCCCCGCCCCGCCGTCGGCCGGTACCGCGAACCCTGTGCGGGCTCAGCCGGTACCGGGACGGGAGCCCTCCGCGCGGGGGCCGTCCGCCGGGGACGCCAGCAGCTCCCGCACGGACCGGCCGATGAACGCGACGTCGTCCGGATTGGCTCCGGAGCCCGCGAGGTGGCCCCACTCGCCGGGGATGACCCGCACCTCCGCGCCCGGGATGTGCGCCGAGGCCCGGACCTCGTCCTCGGGCGGGAAATAGAGGTCCTTCTCCGCCGGCATGGCCAGCGTCCTGGCGGTGATGGTTCCCAGCGCCTTGACGACGTCCCCGCCCGCGCCCTCGGTCGCGCCGACGTCCGCGTGCTGCCACGTCCAGAGCATCGCGAGCAGGTCGTTGGTGTCCTGGCCCGCGAAGTTCGGCTCCCAGAAACCCACCAGGAACGCGTCGACGGAGTCGAACCCCAGGGAGCGGTACCGCTCGTTCCAGTAGAAGGCCTGCGAGAAACCCCAGCCCGCGTAGACCCGGGAGAAGGCCCGCAGGCCCGCCGCGTGTCCGGGCGCCCGCCGGCCCCGGTGCCACTCGGGGGCGGCCGTGAGCACGGCCCGCAGCCCCTCGATGAACACCCCGTTGTGCGGTGAGGTCTTCGGCGATCCGCAGAACGGCAGGGCGCGGGCGACCATGTCCGGGTACGAGACCGCCCACTGGTACGTCTGCTGGGCGCCCATGGAACACCCGATCACGAGGGCGAGGCGCTCGATGCCGAAGTGGAGGCGGACCAGCTCGTGCTGGGCGCGCACGTTGTCACCCATCGTGACGTGGGGGAAGTCCGCGCCGGCCTGCGGTGCGGGGGTGTTGGAGGGCGAGGAGGAAAGGCCGTTGCCGAAGAGGTTCGGCACGATGACGAAGTAGCGGTCGGTGTCCAGCGGGCGGCCCGGACCGATCAGCCACTCGTGAGAGGTGTGGTCACCGGCGAACCAGGTCGGGAGCAGGACGGCGTTGCCCTTGTCGGGCGCGAGGTCTCCATGGGTCCGGTAGACGAGGCGGGCCGGATCCA
The DNA here is from genome assembly GCF_042728415.1 of Streptomyces sp. NPDC060198. Taxonomy (NCBI): domain Bacteria; kingdom Bacillati; phylum Actinomycetota; class Actinomycetes; order Kitasatosporales; family Streptomycetaceae; genus Streptomyces; species Streptomyces sp. NPDC060198. The sequence goes on from NZ_JBHWZJ010000006.1 coordinate 22,673, forward strand.
GGACGCCGCCCCTCTCCAGACGGAAGTGCGGGAGTTCGAGGACTAACGGGTCGATCGGGGCGTTCATGGTGGTCCCTCGATGGGTGGGCAATGGGCGGGCCAGGATGCCAGGCGGAGGTCGGGGCGACCGCCGACGGGCCAAGTCCTCGGCGTCTCGTACCGGTTGATTCCCCTCCGGCCCTTGGTCGCCGTCACGGCCACAGGCTACCGACGGCTCGCGGGGCGGGCCGTACCTCCAGGTGCGGGCCGCCTTCGCCCGACGGACCGGGCGACGCAGGGCGTCGTCCCGGCGACCGAGCCGCCGGCGATCAGGCCCGCCGGGCGGTGTAGAGGGAAATCGACCCGGTGGCGGTCGGCACCACGTGCGCTTCGTGGACCTCTTCGAACCCTGCCCCGGTCATCAGATCGGGCAGTACGCCGTCCGCGTTGGGCTGGGTGTCCCGCTTGCCGTCGGCGAGCTGGACCGTGCGGAAGGCCAGGCGCATCGGACGGGTGCGCTGGAGGCCGTAGTCGGCGATCACCAGCCGTCCGCCGGGGCGCAGCACCTCGTGCATCGAGGCCAGCACCGCCCGCTTCATCGCCATCGGGCACTGGTGCAGCACCAGGCTGCTGGCCACGGCGTCCACCGAACCGGCCAGTGGCCCCAACACCTCGGGGAGCGTGTCCCCCATGCCTTCCCGCCACTCCGGGCCCGTACCGCTCCCGGCGCCCGCCGCCTCCGCCTTCCGCCGCGCGATGGCCAGCACCTGACGGTCGGGGTCGACACCGACGATCCGGGCCCGGGGCTGCGCGGCGTGCAGCAGCAGGGCGAGTGATCCCGTCCCGCAGCCCACGTCGGCCACGACATCATCGGGCCCGGGCGCGATCCGGGTGACGACCTGGCGCCGCCACACGCGCTCGCGGGTCAGCGCGGCGATCACCGGGTCGTAGAGGCGGGTGGGCGCGAAACGGCCGAGAGCCGGGGTGAAGTCTCGTTCGGTCACACACTCAGCATGCGAGAACCCTCGACACCGCACCAGACGACGACACTTCGAAATCACCGGCGCCACCATGCACACAGCGCGCAGGGGCACGCGCGAGCCGGCACGGTCGCAACTCGGCGCAGGGACACGGCATGTGCCGCAGCGTCAGGACCTGCTTCGACTTCGACGGCCTCTACGCCTTCTGCGGACACGGTGGTTGCTCGTAGGCTGCGGCCATGACGACCCGAGCCGACACCCCCGCCCTCGCCACCCGCGCCGCCTCGGTCGACGCCTCACCCGTACGGGAGATCCTCGCGCTGACCGCGCGGCCCGAGGTGATCTCGTTCGCGGGCGGGCTTCCGGCGCCGGAGCTGTTCGACACCGGGGAGATACGGGCCGCGTACGACCACGTGCTGGCGAAGGACGCGGCGCGGGCTCTCCAGTACTCGGTGACCGAGGGCGATCCGGGGCTGCGGGCGGCCGTCGCCGCCCGGTACACGGCGCGCGGCCTGCCGACCGGGGCTGAGGACCTGGTGGTGACCACCGGTTCGCAGCAGGCGCTGACGCTCCTGACGACGGCACTGGTGGAACCCGGGGACACGGTTCTCGTCGAGGACCCCACGTATCTCGCGGCGTTGCAGTGCTTCGGCTTCGCGGGGGCGCGGGTGGTGCCGGTGCCCTGCGACGAGGACGGCATCGACCCGGTGGCGCTCGCGGAACTCGTCGAGCGCGAACGGCCCAAGATGCTCTACACCATCCCCAACTTCCAGAACCCGACCGGGCGTACCCTCCCGCTCGCCCGCCGCAGGGCCGTGGCCGAGGTGGCGCACCGGCTCGGCCTGTGGATCGTCGAGGACGACCCGTACGGCGAACTCCGCTACGAGGGCGCGCACGTGCCGTGGATCTCCTCGCTGGAGGCCGCCGCCGACCGCACGGTGCTGCTGGGCAGCTTCTCGAAGGTCATGTCCCCCGGCATGCGGCTCGGCCATCTCCGCGCGCCCGCCGCACTGCGCCGGGCCTGCGTGATCGTCAAGCAGGCCGCCGATCTGCACTGCTCCGCCGTGGACCAGGCGGCGGCCGCCCGCTACCTGGAGGTCTCCGACCTCGGCGCCCACGTGGGCCGGGTCCGCGCCGCGTACGGCGAGCGCCGGGACGCCCTGCTGGAAGGCCTGCCCGCCGCCCTCCCGCCGGGCAGCACCTGGAACCGGCCGGACGGCGGGATGTTCGTCTGGGTCAGGCTGCCCGACGGCCACGACGCGACCGCGCTGCTGCCCAGGGCGATCGCCCACGAGGTGGCGTACGTCCCCGGGGCGCCGTTCTTCGCGGGCGCGCCGGACCCTGCCGCCCTGCGGATGTCGTTCACGACCCACACCCCCGACGAGATCCGCGAGGGGTTGCTGCGACTGGGTAAGGCACTGGGCACGCCGGGAGCGCCGCGGGCATCGCAGCCCGTCGCGCACGCCTGAGTCGCCCGCGCCCACCCGCACCCGCACCCGCACCCGCCCGTGCCCGCCCGCGCCCGAACAGCCTGCCGCGGCGTGGGGCGGGGTGGGGCGGTTCGGGGCGGGACGGTCAGGGCCGGGAGTGCCTCAGCCGGCGCTCGGCCGCGGTGTGACGGCCAGGCTCTGCTTGACCTGCCGGGTCACCGCGTCGGCGATGATCTCGGGCAGGCCCGCCTCGATGCCGTGCAGGGCCAGGGCCGCGACGTCGGCGGCGGCGGTCTTCTGGTCGGCGGGGACGCCGGAGGCCATGTCGGTGTCCATGTAGCCGACGTGCAACGCCGAGACGGCGATGCCGCGGGGCGCCAGTTCGTCGCGGGTCGCACCGGTCAGCGCCCAGGCGGCGGCCTTGGAGGCGGCGTAGGAGCCGACGCCGCCCGGGTGCGTCCAGGACAGGACGGACAGGACGTTGAGCACGGCGCCGCCGCCGTTGCCCTCGATGACGGGGGCGAAGGCCCGGGTCGTGGCGAGCGGACCGAAGAAGTTGGTCTCCATCTCACGGCGCACCTCGTCCGGGTCGCCGCCGATCAGCGCCGCGCCGGTGAGGACGCCCGCGTTGTTGATGAGCAGCGTCGCGTCGGACGCGACGCGGGCCGCCTCCTCGATCGACGCGTGGTCCGTGACGTCCATCCGCACGGGGGTGACGCCGGGCAGGTCGATCATCTCGGGGCGCCGGGCCGCCGCGTACACCTTCGCGCCGCGCTCCACGAGTTGGGCGGCCAGGTGCCGTCCGAGGCCCCGGTTGGCCCCGGTGACGACCGCGACCGCGTTCCTGAGTTCCATGTCCGCTCCCGGCTCCAGGGCGTGTCGCCCTCGCGGGTCCTCTCGGGCACCCGCCTACTTGGATTACGTTCATAATCTAAACCCTGTCCTACGATAGATGCCAGTCGACATCCAAAAAGGGAGGCAGCCATGGGACGCGTGTCGCAGGCGCAGGCGCAGGAGAACCGCGGCCGAGTGGTGGACACCGCCTCCCGGCTGTTCCGGGAGCAGGGCACGCAGGTCAGCGTCGCCGACCTGATGAAGGCGGCCGGTCTGACCCACGGCGCGTTCTACAAGCAGTTCGCCTCCAAGGAGGCACTCGTCGGCGAGGCCACCGCCCACGCCTTCGCCACACTCGCCGGGCACCACGCCGCCGGGCTGGAACAGCACGCCGGGCAGCGCGACGCCGCCCAACGGGCGCTGATCGACACCTACCTCTCCGTCGCCCACCGCGACGATCCGGCGGGCGGTTGCCCGGTCGCCGCGCTCGCCACCGACATCGCACGGGAAGGCGGCGGACCCGAGGCCCGGCGCGTCTACACCGAGGGGGTGGCCGGCTTCGCCGACTTCCTCGCCACCGAGGACCAGGACGGAATCGCCCGCCTCTGCACGCTGTTCGGCGCGCTGGTCCTCGCACGGGCCACCAAGGGCTCCCCGCTCTCCGAGGAGATCCTCACCGCCGCGCACGCGGCCTTGACGGAGAGCGGCTGACCAAAGGCGCGGCACGGCCGCCTCCCGCACCCCCGACGCGCGAGCGAAGGGGGCACGGGTCGGCGGCGCGCACCGGGTCAGGCGGGCAGCACCGGCAGCAGCTCCGGCAGGTGGCCGTCCGAGGCGGTCGCCGCGGCGACGCGCTCCTCGGGGACCTCTCCGTACAGGGTGGTACGCGGCTTCGCCGGGCGGCCGGCCAGGTCGGCGATGGCCACCAGGTCCTGGATCGAGCGGTAGGAGCCGTAACTCGAACCCGCCATGCGGGAGATGGTCTCCTCCATCAGGGTGCCGCCGAGGTCGTTGGCGCCCGAGCGGAGCATCTCGGCGGCGCCCTCGGTGCCGAGCTTCACCCAGCTGGTCTGGATGTTGGTGATGTGCGGGTGGAGCAGCAGCCGGGCCATCGCGGTGACGGCCCGGTTGTCGCGGTCGGTGGGGCCGGGGCGGGCGATGCCGGCGAGGTAGACCGGGGCGTTGGTGTGGATGAAGGGGAGGGTCACGAACTCGGTGAACCCCCCTGTCTCCTGCTGGAGCCGGGCCAGGGTGCGCAGGTGGCCGAGCCAGTGGCGGGGCTGGTCCACGTGTCCGTACATCATGGTCGACGAGGAGCGCAGGCCCACCTCATGGGCGGTCTTCACGACCTCCAGCCAGGTGGCGGTGGGGAGTTTGCCCTTGGTGAGGACCCAGCGGACCTCGTCGTCCAGGATCTCCGCCGCCGTGCCGGGGATCGAGTCGAGTCCGGCCTCCTTGGCGGCGATGAGCCAGTCGCGGATCGAAAGCCCGGTGCGGGTGGCCCCGTTGACGACCTCCATGGGCGAGAAGGCGTGGACGTGCATGCCGGGAACGCGTTCCTTCACGGCCCGCGCGATGTCGAAGTATGCGGTGCCGGGCAGGTCCGGGTGGATGCCGCCCTGCATGCAGACCTCCACCGCGCCCACGTCCCACGCCTGGGCGGCCCGGTCGGCGACCTGGTCGAGGGAGAGGGTGTACGCGTCGGCGTCGGTGCGACGCTGCGCGAAGGCGCAGAAGCGGCAGCCGGTGTAGCAGACGTTGGTGAAGTTGATGTTCCGGGTGACGACGTAGGTGACCTCGTCGCCGACCGTGTCGCGGCGGAGCGTGTCCGCGATCCGGCAGAGCTCGTCCAGCGCCGGGCCCTCCGCGTGCAGCAGGGCGAGCGCCTGGGCGTCGGTGAGTTTCGTCGGGTCGTCGGCCGCCTGGCTGAGCGCCTCGCGGACATCGGTGTCGATGCGGGACGGGACCATGCCGGGGGCGGCGGCCTCGCGGAGTGCCTCCCAGTCCCCGTACACCTCGTCGAAGTCCTCGCGGCGGTCGCCGGTGCGGCCCTCGGTGTCGATGGTGCGGTGCAGGTCGGTGCGGCCACTCGCACCGAACTCCTCGTCCGGCTCCTGCCAGGGCAGGCCGACCGGGATCGCGCCCTCCTTGGCCATGCCCGTCTCCGGGTCGGCGAGCGCGCGCACGTGCGGGAGGAGGCGCGGGTCGAGCCAGGGTTCGCCTCGCCGGATGAACTCCGGGTAGATGGTCAGACGTTCGCGCAGATCGAAGCCGGACTCGGCGGTGCGGGCGGCGAGTTCGTCGATGTGCGGCCAGGGGCGTTCGGGGTTGACGTGGTCGGGGGTGAGCGGCGACACCCCGCCCCAGTCGTCGATGCCCGCGCCGACGATCAGCGCGTACTCCGAGTCCACCAGGTTCGGCGGGGCCTGGATGCGGGCGGAGGGGCCGAGGATGTGCCGGGCCACCGCGATCGTCGCGGCCAGCTCCTCCAGCTCCGCGTCGGGCATCGCGCGCATCGCGGTGTCCGGCTTGGCCCGGAAGTTCTGGATGATGACTTCCTGGATGCCGTGGTAGGCGCGTGCGGTACGGCGGATCTCGAAGAGGGAGTCGGCGCGCTCCTCGTAGTTCTCGCCGATGCCGATCAGGATGCCGGTCGTGAAGGGGACGTTGGAGCGCCCCGCGTCCTCCAGGACGCGCAGTCGGACAGCCGGTTCCTTGTCCGGGGAGCCGTGGTGCGGGCCGCCCTTCTCGGACCAGAGACGGGTCGCGGTGGTCTCCAGCATCATTCCCATCGAGGGGGCGACCGGCTTCAGTCGCTGGAGGTCGGTCCAGCCGAGCACCCCGGGGTTGAGGTGCGGGAGCAGACCCGTCTCCTCCAGGACCCGGATCGCCATGGCGCGTACGTAGGCGAGGGTGTCGTCGTACCCCTCCGCCTCCAGCCACTCCCGCGCCTCGGGCCAGCGGTCCTCGGGGCGGTCGCCGAGGGTGAAGAGCGCTTCCTTGCAGCCGAGCGCCGCGCCCTTGCGGGCGATGTCGAGCACCTCGTCGGGCGAGAGGAACATCCCGTGGCCCTCGCGGCGGAGCTTGCCGGGGACGGTGACGAAGGTGCAGTAGTGACAGATGTCGCGGCAGAGGCGGGTGAGCGGGATGAACACCTTGCGGGAGTAGGTGATGACGCCGGGCCGGCCCGCCGCCTCCAGGCCCGCGTCGCGCACCCGGGCGGCGGAAGCGGCGAGGTCCGTCAGATCGTCACCGCGCGCCTGGAGGAGGACGGCGGCCTCGGTCGCGTCGAGGGCCACACCGTCACGTGCCCGTTTGAGAGCGCGCCGCATGGCGTTGGTCGTGGGGCGTCCGCTCTGAGGATCGGTCATGGATCGAGCATACGAGCGGCCCGGTGGGCGCCGGAGGGTGGTTCCTGACACATCGGCGCTCCTCACGGGGGTCGGCGCCGCGCGCCCGGGCGCGGATGGTCGCGGTGCGGCGGGGTGCGCCCCGTAGGGTCGGGACGGTGATGGAAACGATCGTGTTCGACATCGGTGAGACCCTCGTTCGCGACGACCGCCACTGGGCGTCCTGGGCCGATTGGCTGGGTGTGCCCGCGCACACGGTGAGCGCCCTGGTCGGCGCGGCCGTCGTCGGGGGCGGCAGCGCCACGGACGCGCTCGCGCTGCTCCGGCCCGGCATGGACGTCGTGGAGGCGGAGCTGGCCCGCGAGGCGGCGGGGCGCGGCGAGCACCTCGGCGAACGGGACCTCTACCCGGACGTACGCCCGGCCCTGGCCGGACTCCGCGCGCTCGGACTCCGGGTGGTGGTGGCGGGGCACCGGTCGGCGCGCGCCACCGAGCAACTGCTGGCCCTGGACCTCCCGGCCGACCAAGTCGTCAGCCCGGCGGAGTGGAGCGTGGCCAAGCCGGACCCGGAGTTCTTCACGCGGGTGCTGAAGGCGGCGGACGCCGACCCGCGCACCACGGTGTACGTCGGTGACCACCCGGCCGAGGACCTCTTCCCCGCGAAGGCCGCCGGTCTGCGGACCGCGCATCTGCGGCGGGGCCCGTTCGGGCACTGGTGGGCGGATCACCCGGACGTGGTGGAGTCGGCCGACTGGCGGGTGGACGCCCTCACCGAGCTGGCCGCGCTGCCGGGACTGGTACGGGAGCACGGGGATGGGAGCGGCGGGTCGGGCGACGGCGGGCCGGTACGGGACGGGGGGCCGACGCTCCGGGCGCTGCGGTCGGTGCGTTAGGCCGTGTCCGACGGGCGGGACTTTCGCAACACGCTTCAGGCCGGGCCCGACGGGCGGAGGCGGCGCCACGAGGGTGCGGCGTCATCCCTCCCGGCGCCGCGAGAGCGCGCTCAGCGCGACCGCCCCGAGGGCCGCCGCGGCGGCGACCAGCCACACCGCCGTGTAGCCGCCCTCACCCGGCTCTCCGGTGGCGTCCGGGCGGAACGCGCCGAGCAGGGAGGCGAACACCCCGCCCGCCACGGCCCCGCCGAGGGTCTTCACGTTGTTGTAGAGCGCGGCGGCGATCCCCGTGCGGCCGGGGTCGGAGGCTTCCACGATGACGGTCGGCATGGCGCCCAGCGCCAGTCCGATGCCGAGACCGAGGAAGGCGGATCCGGCTGCCATCTGCCACAACTCCGCGTGCAGGAAACCGAATTGCAGGAACGCCAGGGCGACCAGGCCGAAGGCGGCCATCAACGTCGGGCGGTAGCCGATCCGCTTCGCGAGCGTCACCGTGGACAGGGAGCCGACGACGCTGCCGAGCGCCGCGGGCAGCTGTGCCAGCGAGATGGCGAGCGCGCCGAGCCCGAACCCGTACCCCTCGTCCGCCGGATCGGCGGCGTAGAAGGTGGCGTTGGGGGTCTGGCTGCCGAAGTAGAAGACCCCGAAGAGGAAGGCCGCGCAGTAGAAGGGCGCCGTGGTCCGCGCCGCCAAAGCCCGTATGTCCACGAGCGGTTCGGCGGTGCGCAGCTCGACCTGTACCCAGACGGCGAGTAGCGCGAGCCCCAGCAGCACAGGGCCGAGTACCCGCGCCGAGCCCCAGGACCCGTCCTCCGCACCGGAGACCCCGGCGAGCAGGGCGATCATCGCGGTGCCGAGGAGGACGACCCCGGCCCGGTCGACGCGCCCGCCGGCCCTGTTCCGGGACTCCGGTACGGCGACGAAGGAGACCGGCACGCAGGCCGCCGCGAGGACGGCCGGGGCCAGCAGCGTCAGCCGCAGGGAGCCGAAAGCGGAGTCCACGAGGCCCATCACCACCCCGCCCGCCATGGCGCCGAGCGTCAGCGCCCCGACGAGGCGGGCGATGGCCCGGCGCGCGTCGGCGACCGGCAGCCGGTCCCGTACGAGGGCGATCTCCAGCGGCAGCAGCGCCGCGATCGGGCCCTGGAGCACCCGGCCCGCCAGCAGCACCGGGTAGTCGGGGGCGAGGGCGACGGTCAGCGTCCCGGCGGCGATCAGCGCGAGCGCGATCCGGAGCATCCGGCGGTGGCCGTACAGATCACCGAGCCGGCCGAACAGCGGGACGCACACCGCCGCCGCCAACAGCTGGACGGACACCACCCAGTTGAGGGCTGCCGAGCCGATGCCCAAATGGTCGGCGAGGTCGGGCAGCAGCGGCGAGAGTCCGACCTGGAGGAACCCGCTGGTCGCCTCGAAGAAGACGAGCAGGCCGACGACTGCGGTCACCGAGGCGGTGGCGGGCGGCGGTGCGGGCGTGGCGGTGACGGCCATGGGCGGGCTCCTCCTACGGGTACGGGGCGACGGTGACACCGAAATGGGCCGGAACGGACCGGAAGGCGACGGGCGGGCCGCCGGGGGCCCGTACCGGGTTCCGGGCCCTACACCTCGTGGCCGAGGCGGCGCAGGGCCAGCCCGGCGAGCAGCGCGGCGGCGTGCGGCAGGGCGCCGTCGTCGTACACCGCCTGGGCGGAGTGGTTCATCGGGGCGGTGGTGGGGTCCACGCCGGGCGGGCAGGCCCCGAGCCCGACGAACGCGCCGGGCACCTCGCGCAGCACGAAGGAGAAGTCCTCGGCCCCGGCCATCGGCTTGGGCGCCTCGAAGGCGCGGTCACGGCCGAGGATCCGCCGCGCGGTCTCCAGCGCGAACGCCGCGTCCTCGGCGTGGTTGACGGTCGGCGGGTACTGGTCGACGTACTCGACGCTCGCCGTGACCCCGTGGGCGGCGGCCACCCCGTGCACGGTCCGCTCGACGGCGGCGCGGACGGTGGTGCGGGCGGCGTCGGAGAAGGTCCGCACGGTGGCCGAGAACCGCGCCTCCTCCGGGATGACGTTGGGTGCCGTGCCGGCCTCGATCCGGCCGACCGTGACGACCGCCGGGTCGAAGATGTCGATCTCGCGGGTGACGAGGGTCTGGAACGCGGTGACCATCGCGCACATCGCGGGCACCGGATCGGCGGCCAGGTGCGGTGAGGAACCGTGCCCGCCCCGGCCGTGCACGGTGACGTGGACGACGTCCGAGGCGGCGAGCATCGGGCCGGGCCGGGTGGCGGCGAAGCCGGTCGGCGCCCCGGTGGAGACCACGTGCAGGGCGTACGCGGCGACGACCCGCTCGCCCGCCGCGTCCAGCACCCCTTCCTCGATCATGATCTTCGCGCCGCCCTGGCCCTCCTCGCCGGGCTGGAACATGAACACCACGTCCCCGGCCAGCTCCGCGCGCCGGTCCGCGAGCAGCCGGGCCGCGCCGACCAGCCCGGTGACGTGCAGGTCGTGGCCGCAGGCGTGCATCCGGCCGTCGAGCACGGAGGCGTACGGGAGGCCGGTGTCCTCCTGGACGGGCAGCCCGTCCATGTCGCCGCGGAGCAGCACCGCCGGGCCGGGCAGCCCGCCGCGCAGCACGGCCGTCACGGAGCTGAGCCCCCGGCCCAGGGTGATCTCCAGGCCGAGGCCCTCCAGCGCCTCCACGATCCTGCGCTGGGTGAGCGGGAGGTCGAGGCCGAGTTCGGGTTCCCGGTGCAGGGCGTGGCGGAGTTCGGTCAGCGCGGGGGCGAGGGCATGGGCATCCTGGAGCAGAGACATGGGCGTATGGTGCGAAGCCGAGCACTCCACTGATGATCATCCGCAGGAAAGCGGCGCCGATGAGGTACTCCACGCAGAGATCCACCGCGGACCCGGCCCCCGTGCACCGCACGGGCACCGCCGCCGCGGACGCCCCGCTCGACGAGCTGGACTACCTGCTGATCACCGCGTTGCAGACCTCGCCCCGGGCGGAGTGGGCGCAGATCGGCAAGGCGCTCGGGGTGGACGGATCGACCGCCGCGCGCCGTTGGAACCGCCTCACCGAGGCCGGGCACGCCTGGCTGAGCTGCTACACGGTGGCGTCCGGGGTGACCCTGCCGATCATCGCGTTCATCGAGGTGGACTGCGTGGCGGGCGCCCTGCACGAGGTCGCGGCCCGGATCGCGGACGACCCGCATCTGATCACCATCGAGCACGTCACCGGCTCCCGCGACCTGGTCCTCACCGCCGCCTTCCCCGATCAGGCGATGCTGGCCCGGTACGTCGGCTTCCGTCTCGGCGCCCTGCCCGGCGTCGCCGCGACCCGCTCCCAGATCGCCACCGCCGTCCACACCGAGGGCAGTCGCTGGCGGCTGGACCGGCTCGATCCGGACAGCCAGGACGTCCTGACGAAGGACCGGGGCCCGTCCCTGCCGCGCCGGGGGCTGACCGCCCCGGACGAGCTGGACCACCGGCTGTACCTGCTGCTGAGCGAGGACTTCCGCCGGCCCGCCGCCCGGCTCGCCGAACACCTGGGCGTGAGCCCGACCACCGTGCGCCGACGGCTCGACCGGATGCACCGCGAGGACGCGCTCGTCTACCGCTGCGAGGTGGCCCGTTACCTCTCCGGCTGGCCGATCTCCGTGACCCTGTGGGGCATCGCCCCGGCCGCCGAAACCGCCCGGATCGCCTCCCAGCTCATCGGGATGCGCGAAACCCGCCTCTGCGCCTCACTGTCGGGGCCGCACAACCTGATGCTGGCGGTGTGGCTGCGTTCCGCCGAGGAAATCGGCGCCTTCGAGGCCCGGTTGGCGACCCGCTTCCCCGAACTGGTGGTCGCGGACCGGGCGGTGACCCTCTGGCCGCTCAAGCTGGCCGGCCACCTCCTGGACCCGCACGGCCGCCACGTCCGGGGCGTCCCCGTCACCTTCTGGGAGGACCCGGGCGCCCACCGGGCCGAAGACGCCCTGCTGGAACGGCTACGGAACGGCCCTCAGGCGTGAGTGGCCGCCGCCCGCCCCGTACGTCAGAGGTACGCGGCGTACGCGTCCAGCGCCCGCAACACCTCCGGGGCACCGGCGGACGGCAGATGCGCCACGACCTCCTCGATGCCCAGCTCGGCGAAGTGCGCCAGTTTGCCGGGCGTCGGCACGACCGCGTACGGCACCACCTGGAGCTGCGCCGGATCGCGGCCCGCCTCCTCCCAGGCCGTACGCAGCCGCGGCACGGCCTCGGTGAGCCCGCTTCCGCCGATCGGCAGCCATCCGTCCGCGTGCCGCGCGATGTCCGCGAAGAGCTTCGGCCCGGCCGCGCCGCCGATGAGCGTACGAGGACCGGTGACCGGTCCACGCGCCTTCCGGAGCGGCTTCGGGTAGGCGATGCTGGCGCGTACGGATCCGAACTCACCCTCGTACGAGGTGGGTTCGTCCGCCCACAGCGCCCGCATCAGGGCCAGCCGGTCACGTCCCCGGGCACGCCGGGTCTTCCACTCCACCCCGTGGTCGGCGGCCTCCTCGACGTTCCAGCCGAAGCCGACGCCCAGGGTGAACCGGCCGCCGGAGAGGTGGTCGAGCGTGGCGACCTGCTTCGCCAGGTCGATCGGGTCGTGCTGCGCGACCAGCGTGATCCCGGTGCCCAGCGCGAGCCGCTCGGTCACCGCCGCCGCCTGCCCGAGCGCGACGAACGGGTCCAGCGTCCTGCCGTACTCCACCGGCAGATCGCCGCCCGCCGGGTAGGGGGTGTCCCGGCTCACCGGGATGTGGGTGTGCTCGGGCAGGTAGAGCCCGGCGAAGCCGCGCTGCTCCAGCTCGCGGGCGAGCGCGACGGGCGCGATCGTCCGGTCGGTCAGGAAGATGGTGGTGGCGATCCGCATGCGGGGGAACCTCCGAGGTGGGCCCGGTGACGTGACGCGCCCCACGGTAGGGCGCGGCGGCGGCGACGGCACGAGGCGTGCACACACCGGTTCCTCACGCGCACCGGTTCCTCACGCGTCCCGGCTCCGCACTCACCCCGGTCCGCGCGCACCCCGCGTCAGGCGGTCAGCGGCCCGAAGAGCACGGCACCGACGGCGGCGAACAGCGGGGCGCCCCACACCGTGTGGCTACGCGCGCGGTTCGGGGCCACGTACGCGAGTGCCGACGCGGAGAACGTCGACCACCAGATGCTCTGCCCGGCATCACCCCAGCCGAAGTGGCCCGACCACACCGCCGCGACGGCGTATCCGACGGCCGCCGCCGGCAGGGCCCAGGAGGCATGCGGCCCGAAGGGGTCCCACCTCGGGAAGGAAGGAGCCCCTTTCGCGGACCGTCGCCTGGCCCGGACGGATCGGACGATCGCGATGATCACCGACACGGCGGCGACCGCGCCCCACAGGACGCGGGGCACGACGACAAAGGGATCGAGGTCACTCATGGACATCCTCAGGCGTTGTGCCCGGTCCGGCCGCGGAGGTCCCCGCCGTGGCGGGCCGTCGGACGGATCGGGCGGACGCCCCCGGCGGGTTCGAGGACGACGGTCCCGGGGACGCGGCTTCGTGTGTCGTCCCGACGCATTGTCCTGGACGGGAGCCGGGCCGGGCACGGCAGCCCCGGGGCGCCACGCGACCGCCGCATCCGGTCGGCTCCCCAGGGGTAGTGGCCCCTCCCGCCGGGAAGAGTGCCGGTGTTCGATACGTGACCCGGGGGGGTACGCATGGCATTCCTGCTGTTCGTCGCGGCGGCGGTCCTGAGCGTGATCGGGATGGCGACCGACAACGACACGCTCTTCGACGTCAGTTGGCTCATCTGGCTGCTCGGCCTGCTGCTGGCGCTCCACGCCTGGCGGCAGCACCGCAAGTACGGCACCCCGGAGAGGCTGGCAGCCTCCGCCGAGGGCGGCGACCTGCGCGCCCTGCGGTCGATCGCGCTGATCGCGAAGATCGGGGGCGACCTGGACGAGGCGGAGCGCCTCTTCCGGCTGGGGGTGGACCGGAAGGACCCCGAGTCGATGTGGGAGATGGGCCGCCTGGTCGAGGACCGGGACGGGCTGGCGGCGTCGGAGCCGTGGTTCCGGATGGCGGCCGAGCACGGGCACTTCTTCGCCAAGCGCTTCTTCCGGCCGGGTCACGCCCTCAACATGAACGGCGACAACCCGCTGTAGGGGGCTGCCGGACCGCCAGGACCTGCGCGGTAGGTTCACGGGCATGGCCACCAGGGGCAGTGCGGACACGCGGACGACGGCCGTCGTCTGGGCCGTGGTCGCGGCGCTCTGCGCGGGTGCCACGGCTCTGGCCCTGGTGATCGGCCTGGCGTACGTGGCTCCGCACGGCCGGGCCGAGCAAGTGACCGTGACCGACTGCGCGGTCCACCGGGCCGGTAAGAACGACTACGTCCGGTGCGAGGGGAGCCTGTCCGACGGCACCCGGATCGTGGTGCAGGGCGCGGACCACCCGGGCCGGACCGTCGAAGTGGTGCGCGCCCCCTGGGGCCACTGGATCGTCCCGCGCACCGGCCCCCTCGCGTGGACCGCCGCGCTGGCGGCCCCGCTGCTGCTGCTCCTGGCCACCGCGGCCTGCGGGGCAGCCACGTTCAGGACCGGCCGCCGGGCCCGTGACCGGCCGGTGGCGGGGCGGCTCCGGCCGGTGGGACTCCGGTGAGCGGGGGCGCGGGCGGGGCGGCCCCCGCCCCCTCATCTCAGCAGTCCGGGATCACCGCCCCGTTGTTGTCACGGGCCTCGTCGTTGCCCCAGCGGGAGAGGTAGTACGCCGAGACGTAGGCGTTGCGCCCGTTCTTGCCCGCGTACACCGTGTCCAGATCGGTCCGCAGCCACCAGTGGTTGTAGGCCGAGCCCGAGCCGATCTGCGCACCCCAGACCTTGCAGTACACGTAGTTGGTACCGGCGTTGAGCACGCCCTGGGCATCAGCCGTGTTCGCGGCCGCGTACCCGGTGGCGTTGGCGAAGGTGTCGACCCAGTACTTCCCCGTACTGCCACCACCACATCCGTTGTCGCTGGTCAGGTACTTGCTGTAGTAGGCCCCCGGATAGGGCGCCAGGGACTGGCCGTTGAGCACGATGTTCTGCCCGACGCCGTTGTACAGCTGCTCGTAGTGGATGTGCGCGCCGGAGCTGTTGCCCGTCGAGCCGGTCACCCCGATCTGCTGGCCCTGGGCGACCTGGGCCCCGTTGGCGACGGAGTACGCGGAGAGGTGGAAGTAGTAGGTCTGCCAGCCGCCGCCGTGGTCGACGGCGATGTAGTTGCCGGCGCCGCTGGGCTGGGAGTAGCGGTAGGCGGTACCGGCGGCCGAGGCCAGCACGGGTGTGCCCGCCGTGGCGCCTCCGTCGGTACGGACGAAGTCGAGGGCGAGCCGGACCTCGGCCGAGTGGTGGCTGTAGGTCCACTGCTGGCCGCAGGGGTAGGGGGCCTTGAAGTTCGGGGCCGCCGCGGCCGGAGTGGCGTACAGCAGACCGGCCACCAGGGCGACGAGCGTGAGCAGGGCGATGCGCAGGGGGGATCGCACGCGGATTCATCCTCCGGGTCGGGAGCCGGGCGTCGTGGGGTACGGGGCGTCGCGTCGAGCCGAACAGCCCTCAGCATGCCGGAGGCCCGGCCGCACCAATAGACCCCCGCGCCGCCTGCCGCCACCCGCCCGCCGCCCTCTGCCCGGCCCCGGCGCCCCGACCCCGGCGCCCCGGCCTACTTCCGGTACATCTCCTCGATCTCCGCCGCGAAGTCCCGGGCCACCACGTCCCGTTTGAGCTTCAGCGAGGGCGTGAGCCGGCCGTTCTCCTCGGTGAAGCCGACGGGCAGCACGGTGAACCTGCGGATCGACTCGGCGCGCGACACGGAGCTGTTGGCCTCGTCCACCGCGTGCTGGATCGCCTCCAGGAGTTCCGGGTCGTGGATCAGCTCGCGGATCGGGACGCCCCGCTTCTTCTTCATCTGCCGCCAGTGCGCGAGCCCGTCCTCGTCCAGGGTGATCAGCGCGGTGATGAAGGAGCGGTTGTCGCCGACGACCATGCACTGGCCGACCAGCGGATGGGCGCGCAGCCAGTCCTCCAGCGGGGCCGGGATGACGTTCTTCCCGCCCGAGGTGATGATGATGTCCTTCTTGCGGCCCGTGATGGTGAGGTAGCCGTCGTCGTCGAGCACGCCGAGATCGCCGGTGGCGAACCAGCCGCCGTCGAGCACCGGCACGGACGCGCCGCGCCGCGCATCCCAGTATCCGTGGAAGACCTGGCCGCCGCGGAGCAGTACCTCGCCGTCGTCGGCGATCCGCACCGCACCGCCGGGCAGTGGCCAGCCGACCGTCCCCAGACGGGGTTTGAGCGGTGGGGTCACCGTATGGGCGGCGGTGGTCTCGGTGAGGCCGTACCCCTCGAAGATCTCGATGCCCGCGCCCGCGTAGAAGGAGGCGAGCCGGCGGCCCAGCGGGGAGCCGCCGCAGATGACGTACCGGACGTGGCCGCCGAGGGCGGCGCGGATGCGGCGGTAGACCAGCGGGTCGTAGAGCGCGCGGGCCATCCTCAGGGCCTTGCCGGGTCCCGGGCCCGTGCCGTGTTCGGCGGCCTCGACCGCCTGGCCGTACCGCTGGGCGATCCCGGCGGCCCGGTCGAAGGACGAGGCGCGGCCCATCTTCTCGGCGGTGGCCCGTCCGGTGTTGAAGACCTTCTCCAGGACGTACGGGATCGCCAGCAGGAACGACGGCTTGAAGCCGGCCAGATCCTCCAGCAGGTCCTCGGTGCGGATCGAGGGGGCGTGTCCGAGCCGGACCCGGGCGCGCAGGCAGCCGACCGCGACCATCCGGCCGAAGACATGGCTGAGCGGCAGGAACAGCAGGGTGGAGGCCGGGTACTTGGAGACCGACTTGAAGACCGGGTGCAGCAGTTCGATGGCGTTGTCGACCTCGGCGAAGAAGTTGCCGTGGGTGAGCACGCACCCCTTGGGGCGGCCGGTGGTGCCCGAGGTGTAGATCAGGGTGGCCGCGTTGTCCGGGCTCATGAGGGCGCGGCGTTCGTCCACCGCCGCGTCGGGCACGCCCGCGCCCGCCGCCTTGAGCCGGCCGAGCGCCCCGGTGTCCAGTTGCCACAGATGGGCCAGGTCGCCGAGTTCCTTGCGCTCCTGGCTGACGATCCGCGCCTGCTCCTTCCCCTCGACCGCGCAGGCCTGCGCACCGGAGTCCTGGAGGATCCACCGCACCTGGTACGCCGAGGACGTCGGGTAGACGGGCACGGTGACGAGCGCGGCGGCCCAGGCGGCGAAGTCGAGCAGCGTCCACTCGTACGTCGTACGGGACATGATCGCGATGCGGGCGCCGGGCTGGAACCCCTCCGCGATCAGGCCCTTGGCGACGGCGCGCACCTCGTCGGCGAACTCGCGGGCGGTCACATCCCGCCAACTGCCGTCCTCCTGCTTGCGGCTGAGGACCGCGTCCGAGGGCGCCTCGCGCGCGTTGTCGAAGGGGATGTCGGCGAGCGAGCCGTGGCGGACGGGCGGCGCGAACGCGGGTACGGAGGCCTCCCGCACCCGGCCGGCCGCGTCGCGCAGGGTGAGCGGCGGGACGAGAACGGGCGGCGCGGCGGATCCGGCGTTCGCCGGGGACGCGGGCGGGGCGGGGGGAGTGGACACGTGCGGCTCCTCGGGCGGGGACGGGTGGCGGGCGGTCACGGGGCGGGTCCGGCGGGCGAACGGCCGCTGCTGTCGCGGCCGTTCGCCCAGAACCGTCAGGGCCGTTCGAGGATCGCCGTCACCCCCAGACCGCCGGCCGCGCAGATCGAGACCAGTCCGCGCCCCGGCCCCCCGCGCTCCGCGAGCAGCTTGGCGAGGGTGGCGACGATCCGTGCGCCGGTCGCCGCGAAGGGGTGGCCGGTGGCGAGCGAGGAACCGGCCACGTTGAGCTTCGCCCGGTCGACGGGGCCGAGGCCCTGCTGCTGCCAGGCGGCGAGCGTGGCCAGCACCTGCGAGGCGAACGCCTCGTGCACCTCGAACAGGTCGAAGTCGGCGAAGGTCAGCCCGGCCCGCTCCAGCAGCCGGGGCACGGCGAGGGCGGGGGCCATCAGCAGGCCGTCCTCGGCGTTCTCGCCGTGCACGTGGTCCACGGCGGCGCTCTCGTACAGCGAGAGGTACGCCAGCGGCTCCAGGCCGCGCGCCTCGGCCCACTCCTCGCTCGCCAGCAGCACGGTGGCGGCACCGTCGGTGAGCGGGGTGGAGTTCCCGGCGGTCATCGTCGCGCCGGGGGCGCCGGTGCCGAACACCGGCTTGAGGGTGGCGAGTTTCTCGACGGTGGAGCCGGGCCGCAGGTTCTGGTCCCGCTCCAGACCGAGGTACGGGACGACGAGGTCGTCCAGGAACCCCCGGTCCCAGGCGGCGGCCAGCCTCTGATGGCTGGTCGCGGCCAGGAGGTCCTGGTCCTCGCGGGTGACGCCCCAGCGGCGGGCGGTGATCGCCGCGTGCTCCCCCATCGAAAGGCCGGTGCGGGGTTCGGCGTTGCGCGGGACGTCGGGGACGAGGTGGCGGGGGCGGATGGCCGCGAGCGCCTTGATCCGGGCGGCGTTGCCCTTGGCCCGGCGGGCGCTCAGCAGGATGCGCCGCAGTTCGTCGTTGACGCCGAGCGGGGCGTCGCTCGCGGTGTCCGCGCCTCCCGCGATGCCCGAGTCGATCGCCCCGAGGGTGATCTTGTTGGCGACGGCGATGACGGCCTGGAGCCCGGTGCCGCACGCCTGCTGGAGGTCGTACGCCGGGGTGCGGGGGTCCAGCCGGGAGCCGAGCACGGTCTCGCGGGCGAGGTTGAAGTCGCGGCTGTGCTTGAGGACGGCGCCGGCGGCGAACTCCCCCACCTGTTGCCCGGCCAGGCCGAACCGCTCGACGAGCCCGTCGAGCGCGGCGGTGAGCATGAGTTGGTTGGACGCTTCGGCGTAGGGGCCGTCCGAGCGGGCGAACGGGATGCGACTGCCGCCGAGGATCGCGACCCGGCGCGGCTGCGGAAGGGGAATCATCGCGGCCCTCCCGTCCCGGTGGCCCACGTCGCCCTGGTCGTCCCGTTCGCCCGGACCGTCTCGCGCCCCGGTGTCGCTCCGGGCCGTTTCCGCAAGCGGTTCATCTCGACCAGCTCCTGACTCTTGAGTAACCTTACTCTGGAGTAAATCTAAGACCGAGCAGGGAGTCTGGACAATGGCCGACCGCTATCTGCACCTGACCGGCACAGCCCCCGGCCGTTTCCTCACCCGCCGCCTGGGCCTCCCCCAGCCCGCGCCGTTGCGCCGCTGGTCCCTGGAGACGCCCACGCTCGACGGTCCGGTACTGCACCTCACGGCGGGCGAACCCGCCGTCCCGGGCGAGGTCGGCGAGCTGCTCGCCCGCCTGGGGCTCCCGGTGGTGGAGCGGGAGCAGGCGTCCCGTCCCGCCGGGATCGTGGTGGACGCGACGGGCATCGCCTCCGCGACGGGGCTCGCCGCCCTCCACGCGGCCCTGCACCCGGTCGTCCGCTCACTCGCCCGCGGCGGCCGGATCGTCGTCCTCGGTACGGCCCCGTCCCCCGAGGACCACCACCAGGCCGCCGCGCAGCAGGCGCTGGAGGGGTTCGTCCGGTCGCTCGGCAAGGAGATCGGCCGGGGCGCCACCGTGCAGCTGGTACGGATCGTGCCGGGCGCCGCCGCGTCCGCCGAGTCCACCCTGCGCTTCCTGCTCTCGCCCCGGTCCGCGTACGTCAGCGGCCAGGTCGTCGAGGTCTCCGGTGCGGCACCGGACCAGGTCGCCGACTGGTTCGCCCCGCTGTCCGGCCGTACCGCCCTGGTCACCGGCTCGGCGCGGGGCATCGGCGAGGCCGTCGCCTCGGTGCTGGCCCGGGACGGCGCCCGGCTGATCTGCCTCGACGTCCCCCAGGCCGAGGACGAGCTGGTGCGCACGGCCGACCGGCTCGGCGCCACCGCGCTGGCACTGGACATCACCGCACCGGACGCGGCCGAGCGGATCGCGGCGGCGGTCCCGGACGGGCTCGACGTCCTCGTGCACAACGCCGGCATCACCCGGGACCGGCGGCTCGCCAACATGGCGGCCGACCGCTGGGCCTCGGTGATCGACGTCAACCTCGACTCGGTGCTGCGGACCACGGACGCGCTCCTCAAGGGGGGCACCCTCAACCGGGGCGGCCGGATCGTCGCCACCGCCTCCATCGCGGGCATCGCCGGCAACAACGGGCAGACCAACTACGCGGCGAGCAAGGCGGGCATCATCGGCCTCGTCCGCTCGCTGGCCCCCCGCGCCGCCGCCGAACACGGGGTCACCGTCAACGCGGTCGCCCCCGGCTTCATCGAGACGAAGATGACCGCCGCCGTTCCGCTCTTCATCCGGGAGGCAGGCCGCCGCATGAACTCCCTCTCCCAGGGCGGACTTCCGGTGGACGTGGCCGAGACGACCGCCTGGTTCGCGCAGCCCGCATCCACCGCCGTCAACGGCCAGGTGGTACGGGTCTGCGGCCAGAGCCTGTTGGGGGCGTGAGCCGATGACCGGCCTCGAACTCACCCTTCTGCGCGGTGCGTTGATGTCACCGCTCAAGCGGCCGGGCCGCCCCGGCACGCGACTCCCGGCCACCCGGATCACCCGCCCCGGAGCACCCGCACCGGCCGAACTCCTCGCGCGCTACCGCCGGATCTGCCGTTTCCCCGCCACCGGCCCGCTCCCCCTGACCTATCCGCACGTGCTGGCCTTCCCGCTCGCCATGCGGCTGATGACGGCACGGTCGTTCCCGCTGCCGGTCCTCGGCCTCGTCCACACCTGGATCGAGATCACCTCCCACCGACCGGTCCACCCCGAGGAGTCCCTCCAACTGATCGTCCACGCGGAGAGCTTGTCGCCGCACCGGCGCGGGACGGAGGTCACCGTGGTGACGGAGGCCCGGGTCGCGGACGAGCCGGTGTGGGAGTCCCGCAGCGGCTACCTCGCCCGCCACGCCGTACGAGCAGCCCTCGCGGACCCCGCGCCGGCACCCGAACACCTCCCCGGCCTGCCCGCCGTCGCCGAGTGGCGGCTCACCGGCGATCTGGGGCGGCGGTACGGCGCCGCGTCCGGGGACCGCAACCCGATCCACCTCCACCCGCTCACCGCCCGCCTGTTCGGCTTCCCCCGGGCCATCGCCCACGGGATGTGGACCGTCGCCCGGTGCCTCGCCGAGGCGGAGGGCGCCGAGCACATCCGTACCGTACGGGCCGAGTTCCGGGCGCCGGTACTGCTGCCGGGCGCCGTGACGTACGCGGCGGACGGCTCGGGCACCACGTTCCAGCTGCGCGGCGGCCCGGAGGGTGAGCGGATCCACCTCACGGGTGCGGTGACCCGGGACGTCTGATCCCGTACGGTACGACCCCTCGGGCACGCCCCGCGACACGTACGACCACCAGGAGGAACCATGGAGACCGCCGACCGCTTCCGGGCCGCCGTGGAGAAGGGTGAACTCGGCGCACTCGACGACCTGTTCACCGACGACGTCCGCCTCTACAGCCCGGTGAAGTTCACCCCCTTCGACGGCAAGCCCCAGGTTCTCGGGCTCTTCGGAGTCCTGCTCCGGGTCTTCGAGGGCTTCCATTACGTCGGCCGCTACGAGGGCGCCGCCGAGACCAGCGCCGACGGCACCGAGGCGCCTTCGGAGGTCCTGCTCTTCCGGGCCACCGTGGACGGCGTCCAGATCCACGGAATCGACCTGCTCCACTACGACGAGGCCGGTCTGATCAAGGAGTTCACCGTGATGGTCCGCCCCCAGTCCGCCGTCCAGGCGCTGGGCAAGGCGGTCTACGCGGGCCTCGTCGCCGAAGGGCTCGCCCCGGAAGCTCCCTGAGGGCACCGGGCGCACCCCGCCCCACGTCAGGCCGGCGGCTGCCAGGGCCGCCCGTTCATGAGGTTCTCCAGGCCCGCCCAGGAGAAGTTCATCAGGGTGGCCGCCGCTTCCCGGGCCGAGACGCCCGGGGTCTCGTTGGCCCAGCCCGCGAGCGCCTCGGCGGCGCCCACGAGCGCCTGCGCGAGGCCCACCACGTCCCGGTCGGGCAGCGCGGGATCGTGGTGCGCCTCCCGGGCGGCGGCACCGATGAGCCCGGTCACGAAGGTGACGATCTCGTCCCGCATCGTGGTGATCTCCGAGGCGAACGGCTCCCCGTGCGTACGCGCCTGGCGGTGCAGCACCGCCCAGCCGTCCGGGTTCTCGGCGGTGTGGACGAAGAAGGCGCGCAGCCCGTCCCAGAGTTGGCGGTCGGCGGGCAGCCCCGGCTCGACCCCTGCCTGGACCGCGTCCACCAGCGCCTTCGCCTCACGGCGGATGCACGCGGTGAAGAGCTCCTCCTTGGAGTTCAGGTACAGGTAGACCAGTGGCTTCGACACACCGGCGAGCTCCGCGATCTCGTCCATCGAGGCCGCGCGGTAGCCGCGCTGCCCGAAGATCTGTACCGCCGCGTCCATCATCTGCCGCTCACGCACGGCGCGTGGCATCCGCTTGCTCTTCACCGCATCCATGTCGGACTTCCTTCCGCCCCCGCTGCCTTACTCCCGAGTAAGGGTACGGGGAGCCGGGCGGTTCCCTCGGCTCGCGGCGCCCCGGAACGGCGCGGGGGCGCCCGGTCCCGAAGGACCGGACGCCCCTGCGTCCGTGGTGTGCCGTGCCGGCTGGGCCGTGTTCTGAAAGTAGCGCCGGTCGCCCGGACGCCGCCGGACAGGCGGGACTTTCAATACACGCTTCAGGCGGCGACGGGGACCCGTACGGGCTCCTCGTCCACGGCCTCGATCTCGTCCACCGGCGAGGCGGAGGCGGAGGCGTACTTGTCGAGGTCGAGGATCTTCTCGCGGGCCGAGACGATCACCGGGACCAGCGCCTGGCCGGCCACGTTGGTGGCGGTGCGCATCATGTCCAGGATCGGGTCGATGGCCATGAGCAGGCCGACGCCCTCCAGCGGGAGGCCCAGCGTCGAGAGGGTCAGCGTCAGCATGACCGTCGCGCCGGTGAGACCGGCGGTGGCGGCCGAACCGATGACCGAGACGAAGGCGATCAGGATGTAGTCACCGACGCCGAGCTGCACGTCGAAGATCTGCGCGATGAAGATCGCGGCCAGCGACGGGTAGATCGCGGCGCAGCCGTCCATCTTGGTGGTGGCGCCGAACGGCACGGCGAAGGAGGCGTACGCCTTCGGGACGCCGAGGCGCTCGGTGACCTTCTGGGTGACGGGCATGGTGCCGACCGAGGAGCGGGAGACGAACGCCAGCTGGATCGCGGGCCAGGCGCCCTTGAAGAACTGGAGCGGGCTGACCTTGGCGACGGTGGCGAGCAGCAGCGGGTAGACACCGAACAGCACCAGGGCGCAGCCGACGTAGACGTCGGCGGTGAAGGTGGCGTACTTGCCGATGAGGTCCCAGCCGTAGTCGGCGATGGCGTAGCCGATGAGGCCGACGGTGCCGAGCGGGGCGAGGCGGATGACCCACCACAGAGCCTTCTGGAGCAGCTCCAGGATCGACTCGCTGAGGGTGAGGATCGGCTGGGCCTTCTCACCGAGCTTCAGGGCGGCGATGCCGGCGACGGCGGCCATGAAGACGATCTGGAGGACGTTCAGCTCGGTGAACGGCGTGATCACGTCGGTCGGGACGATGCCGGTGAGGAAGTCGAGCCAGGACCCGGCGTGCTCGGGCTTGAGGCCGTCCTTCGGCGTGAGACCGGTGCCGGAGCCCGGGTTGGTGATCAGACCGATGGCGAGACCGATGGCCACCGCGATCAGCGAGGTGATCATGAACCAGAGCAGGGTGCGGGTGGCGAGCCGGGCCGCGTTGTTGACCTTGCGGAGGTTGGTGATCGACACCAGGATCGCGAAGAAGACGAGCGGCGCGACGGCCAGCTTCAGCAGCTGGACGAAGATGTGGCCGATCTTGTCGAGCGTGGTGTAGAGCCACGCGACGTCGTAACTGCGGGTGATCCAGCCGAGGACGACACCGAGGACCAGACCGGCGACGATCTGGGCCCAGAAGGGCACCTTCGGTATACGGAAACCGGAGCTCTTGGGCTCGGCGGTCTCCGTGGTGGACGCGGAGTTCGCGGACACGGACACACTCCAGAGAGGACGCGGCGTACGCACGGGGGCGCGCGTACGCGGGAAAGGTGTGGGGACGGAAGGCGGCGTCCTCGCCGGGAGGCGGCGCCGCTGCGTGTTGTCGGGTCAGACGCGACAACAGGCCGCGGTCGTGCGGCGGCAGAGATCGACGTGCAGGCGCGCCACGAGCGGGACGCCCGGGGCGTAGCGGATTCGCACTGCTGTCTTCATGTCGTTCACGTTAACACCGCGGCTTTGAGGCCCTCAAAGTTTTTCTATGACCACGCGTCCCGCCGTCCGCGACGCGTAAGCAGCGGATAAGAACGCCAAAGACCCCGGTTCCGGAGCGACTTGCTCCGGTCCGGGGTCCGATGTGCGACGTCCCCGAAGGGCGTCGGTGTGACGAAGGTTACGTGCCGAGTTCCGGCGGAACGTGAACCGCGCCCTACTGGACGGCGTCCTCGCGCGTGCGGTTCGCCTCCAGGCGGGACTTGGCGCGGCTCACCTTGTCGACGACCTGGGCGGACATCTCGTCGCGCTGCTTGCGCAGCAGGACGTAGCTGAGGGGGGCGGACAGCACCAGCCCGAGGAGCACGACCCAGACGACGTTGGAGCCGCCGACGCCGGAGGGGATCACGCCGAAGTGGACCGCCACTCCGGAGACGAAGAAGCAGGCGACGAAAATCAGCAGTCGCAGCGCGGAGTACCGGATCGTTGCGCTCGGCTTGGCAGCGGACACGGCTGAACCTCTCTCTACGTACGACGGTGATGCGATCCTGCCCGACCAGTGAAGCATGCCCCGAAATCGTTCGGTTCACAGGGTTGCCGCGAGCCCCCGCACGCCTCGCGCACCCCCGGCTGAACTGCGGGAACGCGCCGGGCCGCGACCCCGCCGCGACCGCTGGGCCGGTCAGAGGAGCGGGAGCAGCATGGTGATGTCGTCCCGGTCGTCGCCGGGGGCGACCCGGATCGCGTCCGGCACCCGGCCCACCTCCTTGTAGCCGCAGCTGCCGTAGAAGCGGTCCACCCCGGTACCGCCCCGGCAGGTGAGCCGGATGGCCTCGATCCCGTCGACGCCGCGCGCCGCCTCCGCCGCCGCCGCCATGAGGTCGCGCCCGTATCCCTTGCCCTGGTGGGAGGGGTGGACCATCACGGTGTAGAGCCAGAGCCAGTGCCTCATCAGCCGGTGGGTGTTGAGGGTGAGGAAGGCCGTCGCCGCGACCTCGCCGCTCTCGTCCCTGCCGACGAGCAGCCGGGTACGGCCCTCGACGATCGCGGTGAGGTGCTTGAGCAGCTCGGGGCGGATGTCCTCGGTGGTGACCGGCGGCACGAAGCCGACCGAGCCACCCGCGTTGGAGACGTCGGTCCAGAGCGTCAGGATGCCGTCGCGCAGCTCGGAGTCGAAGGCGGGGTCCAGGGTGAAGGTAAGAGCCATGAGCCAAGGTTAACCATTACACCTGGGCACTCTCAACCAGCTTTCCGGAAGACGGGCCTCCGGTACGTCACACCCGCCGAACGACCGGCCCGCACCCGACGGACGAAGGGCACAAACGCCGGAGGGCCCCGGCCGCAGGTGGGAACACCTGCCGCCGAGGCCCTCAGGACGTGGGCCGGTGCCCGCTCAGACCCGCATCGCCTGCGGCGACTCGCGCCGGTCGGCGTCCGGGCCCGGGTACTCGCGGATGATCTCGTACCGGGTGTTGCGCTCGACGGGCTGGAAGCCCGCGTCCCGGATGAGCTCCAGCAGATCGTCACGGCCGAGCTTGTTCGGCGTGCCGTAGTTGTCCGCGTCGTGCGTGATCTTGTACTCGACGACCGAGCCGTCCATGTCGTCCGCGCCGTGCTGGAGCGCCAGCTGAGCGGTCTGCACGCCGTGCATCACCCAGAACACCTTGACGTGCGGCACGTTGTCGAACAGCAGCCGGGACACGGCGAAGGTCTTCAGCGCCTCGGCACCGGTGGCCATCGTCGTCCGCGCCTGGAGCTTGTTGCGGATCTTGCCGTCCTTCATGTCCACGAAGTCGTGCTGGTAGCGCAGCGGGATGAAGACCTGGAAACCGCCGGTCTCGTCCTGCATCTCCCGCAGCCGCAGCACGTGGTCGACGCGGTGCCGGGGCTCCTCGATGTGTCCGTACAGCATCGTCGCCGGGGTCTTGAGACCCTTCTCGTGCGCGAGGCGGTGGATGCGCGACCAGTCTTCCCAGTGGGTGTTGTGGTCGACGATGTGCTGGCGGACCTCCCAGTCGAAGATCTCCGCGCCGCCGCCGGTCAGCGACTCCAGACCGGCTTCGATCAGCTCGTCGAGGATCTCGGAGGCGCTGAGCCCGGAGATGGTCTCGAAGTGGTGGATCTCCGTCGCCGTGAACGCCTTCAGCGCGACGTTCGGCAGCGCCTCCTTGAGGGCGCTGAGCGAGCGCGGGTAGTACCGCCACGGCAGGGTCGGGTGGAGCCCGTTGACGATGTGCAGCTCGGTGAGGTTGTCGTTCTCCATCGCCTTGGCGAGGCGGACGGCCTCCTCGATGCGCATCGTGTACGCGTCCTTCTCGCCCGGCTTGCGCTGGAACGAGCAGTACGCGCACGAGGCGGTGCACACGTTCGTCATGTTGAGGTGCCGGTTGACGTTGAAGTGCACGACGTCACCGTTCTTGACGGTGCGCACCTCGTGGGCCAGACCGCCGAGCCAGGCCAGGTCGTCGGACTCGTAGAGAGCGATCCCGTCCTCGCGGCTCAGCCGCTCGCCGGCCCGGACCTTCTCCTCCAGCTCGCGCTTGAGTCCCGCGTCCACAGATACGCCTCTCATTTCTCTACGTAACAGCCTTCCCGTAACCGTACGCCTAGTGCCGCGACCGGAATCGCTTGCCCCGTCGCGACACTAACGCTCCTCGGGAAGCTCCCCGACCCGGTTCTCCCACTTCGTGGAGAGCACGATGGTCGTCCGGGTGCGGGAGACGCCCTTCGTCCCGCTCAGCCGGCGGATCGTCTTCTCCAGGCCGTCGACGTCGCCGACGCGCACCTTGAGCATGTAGGAGTCGTCGCCCGCGATGAACCAGGCGTCCTCGATCTCCTCCAGATCGCGCAGCCGGCGGGCCACGTCCTCGTGGTCGGCGGCGTCGCTGAGGGAGATGCCGATCAGCGCGGTGACGCCGAGGCCGAGCGCCGCCGCGTTGACGGTGGCGCGGTAGCCGGTGATCACCCCGGCGGTCTCCAGCCGGTTGATCCGGTCGGTGACACTGGGCCCGGAGAGGCCGACGAGCCGGCCCAGTTCGGCGTACGACGCCCTGCCGTTCTCCCGAAGGGCCTGGATGAGCTGCCTGTCCACCGCGTCCATATGACAGAACCTTCCATTGTTCAGCGCTATCGCAAGTCTACGTATAGATTTTAAGGCAAATAGGGCCTTGACCCTATGAATCCT
Organism: Streptomyces sp. NPDC060198; assembly: GCF_042728415.1. Lineage (NCBI taxonomy): Bacteria > Bacillati > Actinomycetota > Actinomycetes > Kitasatosporales > Streptomycetaceae > Streptomyces > Streptomyces sp. NPDC060198. The sequence goes on from NZ_JBHWZJ010000006.1 coordinate 49,573, forward strand.
TCAGAAGATCCAAGAACGCGAAGCGCGCCCAGCCGCCGACCGGGCAGGGCGAGCTTCAGGTGGTACGTGAGCCGCCACCGAGTTCCCCCTCCCACCGGCGGTACAGGCCGTGCGGTACGCCCGCCGCGTCGAGCACCCGTCCGGCGACGAAGTCCACCAGGTCCTGGATGTGCGTGGCGCCCGCGTAGAACGCCGGGGACGCGGGCAGCACCACGGCTCCCGCCTCGTCCAGGGCCACCATCTGCTTCAGCGTCGCGCCGCTCAGGGGGGTCTCCCGTACGGCGACGACGAGGGTGCGCCGCTCCTTGAGCGTGACGCTCGCCGCCCGCTGGAGCAGGTCCTTCGACAGCCCGAGCGCGACCCCGGCCACACAGGCCGTCGAGGCCGGCACGATCAGCATCCCCTTCGCCGGGTACGACCCGGAGGACGGCCCCGCCGCGAGGTCTCCGGCGGGCCAGTGGCGCACTCCGGAGAGGTCCGGGTCGAAGGTGTCCGGCTTCCCGTCCGCCCCCCGGGCGAGCCAGCTCGCCAGGTCGTCCCGCCAGTGCCCGTCGCGGAAGGCGATCCCCGTCTCGTCCAGCAGCGTGAGCCGCGAGGCGCGGCTCACCACCAGGTCCACGTCCTCACCGGCGGCGATCAGACCGCGCACCACCGAAGCGGCGAACGGGGTCCCCGAGGCGCCGGACACCCCGACAATCCAAGGCCGTCGCCGCTGCTGACTCACTGAAGTCGTGGATTCCACACGCCGAGAGTATCCGTCCCCCGCGCACCGGCCGAACCCGGAACCGGGCAGGGGCTCCGGGGCGTTGTTCCCTCCGTACCGTCCGGTGCCGCCCGAGGCCGTCCGGTGCCGTCCGACGCGTCCGATGCCGTCCGGCCCGGGGAGGAAGTCATGAACGACATCCGTGCGAGCTCCGGGGGCGGGGCGGGAGCACGAGCCGGCACGCGGGCCGTGACGGCCGCGGTGCTGATGCTGGGCTGGGTGGCGCTGCTCTGGGTGCTGGAGGGCATCGACATGGTGACGGACCACGCTCTGGACCCGTACGGCATCAGCCCGCGCGAACCCGCCGAGCTGCTCGACGTCGTGCCCGCCGCCTTCCTGCACGGCGGCTGGGACCACCTCGCGTCCAACACCGTGCCGCTGCTGGTGCTCGGCTGGACGGCGGCGCTCGCGGGCGTCGAGAGGTTCCTCGGCGTGGTGCTGACGATCGTGCTGGTGAGCGGGCTCGGCGTCTGGCTGACCGCGCCCGCGCACACGGTCACCCTCGGGGCGTCCGGGGTGATCTTCGGGCTCTTCGGCTACCTGCTGGTCCGGGGCTTCGTGGACCGCCGCGCGCTGGACGTCGTGGTCGGCGTCCTCGTCGCGGGCGTCTACGGCTCGATCGTCTGGGGCGTGCTCCCGACCGACTCGGGCGTCAGCTGGCAGGCCCACCTCTTCGGGCTGATCGGCGGGGTGGGCGCGGCCTTCCTGTTCCGCAGGCCGCGCCGCCGCCCGTCCACCGCCGTCACGGCGTGAGGCCGCGCACCACCAGGTCGAGCAGGGTGCAGGCGAAGAGCGCCATGCCGATGAAGCCGTTGACGGAGAAGAACGCCCGGTTGAGCCGGGACAGGTCGTGCGGGCGCACCACCCGGTGCTCGTACACGAAGGCCACGGCGACGATCACCATGCCGATCCAGTAGAAGAGCTCCGCGTCGGTGGCGAGGCCGAACCAGACGAGCAGCCCGGTCGTGATCGCGTGGCAGACCCGGGCGCCCCAGAGCGCCGCCGGGATACCGAAGCGGGCGGGCACCGAGAGCACGCCGTGCGCGCGGTCGGCGCGGACGTCCTGGCAGGCGAAGATCAGGTCGAAGCCGCCGATCCAGACGCCGACGGCCAGCCCCAGGATGACCGCGTCCCACGACCAGCTGCCGGTCACCGCGAGCCAGGCGCCGATCGGGCCCATGGCCTGGGCGATACCGAGGATGGCGTGCGGGAAGTTCGTGAACCGCTTGCCGTACGGGTAGACCACCATCGGCACGATCGCGAGCGGCGCGAGCGCCAGGCAGAGCGGGTTGAGGAGGGCCGCGGCGCCGAGGAAGAAGACCAGCGCGACCACGGCGCCCGTCCACGCGGAACGCACGGAGACCGCGCCGGTGACGATCTCGCGGGTCGCGGTGCGCGGGTTACGCGCGTCGATCTCCCGGTCGATGATCCGGTTCGCCGCCATCGCGAAGGTCCGCAGACCCACCATCGCCACCGTGACGAGCAGCAGCTCGACCCAGTGGATCGACTCGCTGACCTGGAACATCGCGATCAGCGCGGCGATGTACGCGAAGGGCAGCGCGAACACCGAGTGCTCGATCATCACCAGCCGCAGGAACGCCTTCACCTTGCTGTTGGGCTGCGCCGGGCCGTGGCCCAGCGCTGCTTCTGCGGCAGTCACAGTCCGTATTCCTTCCAGCGGCGGTCGACCTTCGCCGCCGTCTGCGGGTCGGACTCGACCATCTCCGGCCAGCCTCCGTCCCGCGTGTAACCCTCCTCGGGCCACTTCCTCGTCGCGTCGATGCCCGCCTTGCCACCCCAGAACTGCTGGTAGGAGGCGTGGTCGAGGTGATCGACCGGCCCCTCGGTGACGGTCAGGTCCCGGGCGTAGTCGGTGTTGCCGAGCGCCCGCCAGGCCACCTCGTGCAGATCGTGGACGTCGCAGTCGGAGTCCACGACGACGATGAGCTTGGTCAGCGACATCATGTGCGCGCCCCAGATGGCACTCATCACCTTCTGGGCGTGCTTGGGGTACTTCTTGTCGATCGAAACGATCGCACAGTTGTGGAAGCCGCCGGCCTCGGGGAGGTGGTAGTCCACGATGTCCGGGACGATGATCTTCAGCAGCGGCAGGAAGAACCGTTCGGTGGCGCGGCCCAGCGGCCCGTCCTCGGTGGGCGGGCGGCCGACCACGATCGACTGGAGCAGCGGACGCTTGCGCATGGTCACGCAGTCGATGGTCAGCGCGGGGAACGGTTCCTGCGGGGTGTAGAACCCGGTGTGGTCGCCGAAGGGGCCCTCCGGGAGCATCTTGCCCGGCTCCAGCCAGCCCTCGATGACGACCTCGGCGTTGGCCGGGACCTGGAGCGGCACGGTCTTGCAGTCGACCATCTCGATCCGCTTGCCCTGGACGAACCCGGCGAAGAGGTACTCGTCGATGTCCCCGGGCAGCGGTGCGGTGGACGCGTACGTCACGGCCGGCGGCGCGCCGAAGGCGATGGCCACCGGCAGCCGCTCGCCGCGCTTGGCGGCGACCTGGTAGTGGTTGCGGCTGTCCTTGTGGATCTGCCAGTGCATGCCGATGGTGCGGCGGTCGTGACGCTGGAGGCGGTAGAGCCCGAGGTTGCGGACGCCGGTCTCGGGGTGCTTGGTGTGGGTGAGCCCCAGGTTGAAGAAGGAGCCGCCGTCCTCGGGCCAGGTGAAGAGCGCGGGCAGCTGCTCCAGGTCCACGTCGTCGCCGGTGAGGACGACCTCCTGGACGGGGGCGCTCTCCCCCTTCACCTTCTTCGGCGGCACGTGGATCATCGAGCCGAGCTTCCCGAACGCCTCGCGCACACCGACGAACCCGTGCGGCAGCTCCGGCTTCAGCAGCCCGCCGATCTTGTCGCTGATGTCCGAGTACGCCTTCAGCCCGAGCGCCTTCAGCAGCCGCCGGTCGGTGCCGTACACGTTCATGGCCAGGGGCATCGAGGACCCCTTGACGTTCTCGAAGAGCAGCGCGGGCCCGCCGGCCTTGTTCACGCGGTCGACGATCTCGCCGACTTCGAGGTAAGGATCGACCTCGGCCTTGATGCGCTTGAGATCGCCCTCACGTTCCAAGGCCCGGAGCAGGGAGCGAAGATCGTCGTAAGCCATGCCCACCAGTTTGTCATCCTCCCCACGCTCCCCCTCGGGCGCTCCCCCGCCGCCGCGCCGGGAGCGGGGCGGGTGGTCGCGGGTCTACCGTGACCGGGAATCCGGTCACGGCCCCGGCCGAACCCCCAGGAGGAACGCATGGCGCCGCATCAGGTACCGCCCGGGATCATCGACTTCTACGCCTCCGGCTACGACGAGGGCAGCCGGCTCACCAAGAGCGCGGACGGGGTGCTGGAGCTGGTGCGGACCCAGGAACTGCTGCGTCGCCACCTGCCGCCCGCCCCGGCGAAGGTGCTCGACGTGGGCGGCGGGCCGGGGGCGCACGCGCGGTGGCTGGTGGAGGCGGGGTACGCGGTCCACCTCGTCGACCCGGTGGAGCGGCACGTCCAGGAGGCCCTGGGGACCGGGGCCACCGCCGAGCGGGGGGACGCGCGGGCACTGCCGGCCGGGGACGCCACGTACGACGCGGTGCTGCTCCTCGGCCCGCTGTACCACCTGACCGACCCCGCCGACCGGAAGGCCGCCCTGGCGGAGGCCCGCCGGGTGGTCCGGCCGGGCGGGCTGGTCGCGGCGGCGGGCATCAACCGGTACGCCCCGCTCTTCGAGCACACCGCCTACGCCCACCTGCACCACCCCGCCATCGGGGAGAGCATCGTGGAGAGCCTGGCGACGGGGGTGTACGACGGCCGGCGCGGGTTCACCGAGGCGTACTTCCACACCCCGGAGGAGCTGGTGGCCGAGCTGCTCGGCTCGGGGTGCGAGGACCCGGTGGTGTACGGGATCGAGGGGCCCGCCTGGTCGCTGCTGAAGGCGACGGAACAGCACACCGGGGAGTCGCTCGTCGGCTCGCCGCTGTTCGAGTCCGCGCTCGCCGCGGCCCGTCTGGCGGAGCCTCATCCCGAGCTGCTCGCCGCCAGTTCACATCTGCTCGCCGTGGGGCGTCACCGGTAGCCGGTACCCTGGCGCCTCATCGGGGGCCATCACGCCCCGCCGCTTTCCCAGGGGGACGCCTCAACCATGCTCAGGGCCCTGATCTATCTCCTGCCGCTGGCGCTGACGATCTACGCCTTCATCGACTGCCTGAACACCCCGGAGGACGAGGCGAAGCATTTGCCCAAGGTCGCCTGGGTCTTCATCATCCTGCTGTTCTGGATCGTCGGCCCGATCGTCTGGCTGGCGGCGGGCAAGCTGCGCCAGGCGCCCGCCGGGGGACGTACGCCCTCCGAGTGGCACCGCAACCACCGCACCGAGTGGGTGGCGCCGGACGACAATCCGGAGTTCCTGAACAGCCTGCGCGCGGAGAACAAGAAGGACGAGTCGCTCCTGAAGGACTGGGAGGCCGACCTGCGCCGCCGCGAGGACGAGCTCAAGCGCCGCGAACGCGGTACCGGCCCCGACGAAGCACCGGGGACGCCTCCTCCGGCGACCGCCTGACCTGCGGCTCGCCCCGTACGACAGAGCCCGCGCGGGCCGGGAGACCGGACCGGGCGGGCTCTTCGACGTTCAGGTACGGCCGCTCACGGGCCGAGCAGCCCGCCCAGACGCTCCAGCAGCGGCAGCAGCGCGGTGCGCTCCTCCGGGGTCAGCGCCTCCAGCGCGCCGTGCACCACGCGCATCTCGGCGCGTATCCGGTGGGCCAGCTCCGTGCCCTCGGGAGTGCGGGAGGCGACCTTGGAGCGGCGGTCGCCGGGGGCGGGCGTGCGGACGAGCAGGCCCCGGGTCTCCATGCGGCCGACGAGCCCGGTGGCGTTGGAGGCGTCGCAGACCAGGTGGCGGGCGAGCGCGCTCATCGGCATCGGCGCGTCGAGCGCGACGAGGGCACGGGCCTGCGCGCTGCTCAGGCCGTGCCGGGCGGCGACGGCGGTGAGGTCGTCGGAGTGTCCTCGTACGACGACGGCCAAGGGCTCCAGCAGATCGTCCGGGGTGGGGACGGCGCGGGGTGCCGGTTCCGGGGGCATGGGGTGGTCATCCTCGGGCAGGGGCGCGGCCGGGTGAGCGGCGCGGAGTAAGCGTGCGGACCCTCCACGGTACGTCGCGGGCGCGCCGCACTCCGATTATTTGACTTACTCAACTTCCGGCAGTTACATGAAAAGCATTGCTTGATGATGTCAACTTCCCCACGACCCACCCCACCCGCCTCTCCGCAGGGAGCCCCCATGCCCGCCGAGTCCCCGGCCGCCCCGGCCGACGTCGTCGCCCGCCTCCGCACCACCTTCCGCACCGGCCGCACGAAGGACCTGGCCTGGCGCACCCACCAGCTGGAGCGGCTGCGCGCCCTGCTCACCGAGCACGGCGACGAGCTGGCCGAGGCGCTCCACGCGGACCTCGGCAAGAGCCGCGCGGAGTCCTACCGGACCGAGATCGACTTCACCGTCCGGGAGATCGACCACACCCTGGAGCACCTCGAAGACTGGCTGCGCCCCGAACCGGCCCCCGTACACGCCGGGCTCGCCGCCGCCGGAGCCACCGCGCTCACCGTGCGCGACCCGCTCGGGGTGGTCCTGGTCATCGCCCCGTGGAACTACCCGGTGCAGCTGCTGCTCGCCCCTCTCGCGGGCGCGCTGGCGGGCGGCAACTGCGTGATCGCCAAACCCAGCGAGCTGGCCCCCGCCACCTCCGCCGCCGTGGCCCGGCTGCTCCCCCGCTTCCTGGACACCGACGCGGTCGCCGTCGTCGAGGGTGCCGTCGAGGAGACCACGGCCCTGCTGGAGGAGCGTTTCGACCACATCTTCTACACCGGCAACGGCACGGTCGGCCGGATCGTGATGACCGCCGCCGCGAAGCACCTCACCCCGGTGACGCTGGAGCTGGGCGGCAAGTCCCCGGTCTTCGTGGACCGGGACACCGACCTCAAGACGGTCGCGCAGCGTCTCGCCTCGGGGAAGTTCCTCAACGCGGGCCAGACCTGCGTGGCCCCCGACTACGTCCTCACCGACCCGGAGACCGCAACCGCCCTCGCGGACGCGCTCGCCGCCGCCGTCGAGGCGCAGTTCGGCACGGACCCCTCGGCCTCCCCCGACTACGGCCGGATCATCAACGAGCGCCACTTCGACCGCCTGGTACGCCTGCTGGACTCGGGCCGTACGGTCACCGGCGGCGCCCACGACCGGGCCACGAAGTACATCGCGCCGACCGTGCTCGCCGACGTCTCACCGGAGGCGGCGGTGATGGGCGAGGAGATCTTCGGCCCGGTGCTGCCGATCCTCACGGTGGCCGGCCTGGACGAGGCGATCGGGTTCATCAACGACCGGGACAAGCCGCTGGCGCTCTACGCGTTCACCGAGTCGCCCGAGGTCCGCGAGCGGCTGCTGTCCGAGACCTCCTCGGGCGGCGTCGGCATCGGCCTGCCGCTGGCCCATCTGACCGTCTCCGACCTGCCGTTCGGCGGGGTCGGCGAGAGCGGCATGGGCAGCTACCACGGCCCCTACTCGATCGACACCTTCACCCACCGCAAGGCCGTCCTGGACACCCCGCTCGGCTGAGCCCCCAGACCCCGCCCGGCAGAGGCGCAGCAAGGTCAGACCCTGCCCAGGAACCCCGGGTCGGCCGGGCCCATCTGCCGGGCGAAGTCGGCGGCCACGCCGAGTACCTCCCGCATCGGTACGGCGCGGCGGCTGGTGGCCGCGAGGTCGTCCCTGGCCTCCTTCGACCACAGGAACGGGAACACGGAGAACCCCTGGTCGCAGGAGAGCGCGGCGGCCTCCTCGCGCCAGCCGGGCCACCGCAGGTCCCGGTAGAACCCTTCCGTTCCCCCGGAGGCCAGCCAGGAGACCCACCCCGAGTGGCCCGTCTCCAACGCCTCCCACTCCAGCGAGTCGGGGGCGAAGTAGATCATCTGGCCCGGGAGGCCGGGCCGGGCCGCCGCCTCGGGATCGTGGCCGTTCAGCGCGAAGACCCCGCCCAGGACGTCATGGCCGACGATCAGGCCGTCGGCCGGATACCAGGCGGGATCGAGGTCGGCGGGAAAGGCGTTGACCCGGGCGAGGCTCGGCAGTCCGCCGCCGCCACCGCCGAACACGCGGACCCACCCGTCGACGAGCAGGCCGCCGCTGTGCCACGCCAGGGCGCCGAGCGTCGACCCGACGGTGACCTGCATCTGGACCAGGCACCGCTCGGCCTCGGCCCGGTCGGCGGGGAGCACCTCGACCTGAGCCGGGCCGTCCGAGAACAGTTCCCGCACCTCGGGCCAGGCCGGGTCGTCCACGTGGATGAGTTCGTCGAGTGCGCGCATCCCCGGATGATCCCAGCACACGAAAAGCGGCTGCCCGCTCCTCCCGTACGTACGGG
>NZ_JBHWZJ010000007.1:0-53272 GCF_042728415.1 Streptomyces sp. NPDC060198
GGCCCCGAGGGGCCGGCCCGTCCGCACGGTGTCCGCTCGCCGTCGGAGCTGCGCGTTCCGCCCGGCCGGCCGCGGGGCCCCTCAGAGCTCCGTGATCCGCCCGTCCGCGACCTCGATGCGCCGGGTCGTACGGACCGCCTCCAGCATCCGCCGGTCATGGGTGACCAGCAGAAGCGTGCCGTTGTACGAGTCGAGCGCGGACTCCAACTGCTCGATGGCGGGCAGGTCCAGGTGGTTGGTGGGCTCGTCCAGCACCAGCAGGTTGACACCCTTGCCCTGGAGCAGGGCGAGTGCCGCGCGGGTCCGCTCACCGGGCGACAGCGTGGTCGCCGGGCGCATCACATGGTCGGCGCGCAGCCCGAACTTGGCCAGCAGAGTGCGCACTTCGGCCGGCTCCGTGTCCGGGACGGCCGCGCAGAAAGCCGCCAGCAGGGTCTCGTCGCCGAGGAAGAGCTTGCGCGCCTGGTCGACTTCACCGACCACGACGCCCGAACCGAGCACGGCGGAACCGGAGTCGACCGGAAGCCGCCCCAGCAGTGCGGCCAGCAGGGTGGATTTACCCGCCCCGTTGGCTCCGGTGATGGCGACACGGTCGGCCCAGTCGACCTGGAGCGAGACGGGCCCGAAGGCGAAGTCGCCCCGGACCACACGAGCTTCGCGCAGGGTGGCGACGACCGAGCCGGAGCGCGGCGCGGTGGCGATCTCCATCCGGAGTTCCCACTCCTTGCGCGGCTCTTCGACGACGTCCAGGCGTTCGATCATGCGCTGGGTCTGCCGGGCCTTCGCGGCCTGCTTCTCGCTTGCCTCACTGCGGAACTTGCGGCCCAGCTTGTCGGAGTCGGTGGCCTTGCGCCGGGCGTTCTTCACGCCCTTGTCCATCCAGCCCCGCTGCATCTGGGCACGGCCTTCGAGGGCCGACTTCTTGTCGGCGTACTCGTCGAACTCCTCACGGGCGTGGTCACGGGCCCTCTCCCGCTCCTCCAGGTAGGAGGCGTAGCCGCCGCCGTAGAGGTTGATCTGCTGCTGGGCGAGGTCGAGTTCGAGAACCTTGGTGACCGTGCGGGTGAGGAACTCGCGGTCGTGGCTGATGACGACGGTCCCGGCGCGCAGACCGGAGACGAAGCGTTCGAGGCGCTCCAGACCGCCGAGGTCGAGGTCGTTGGTGGGCTCGTCCAGGAGGAAGACGTCGTACCGGGAGAGCAGCAGGGAGGCGAGCCCGGCGCGGGCGGCCTGTCCGCCGGAGAGCGCGGTCATCGGCAGGTCGAGGCCGATGGTGAGTCCGAGGTCGGCGGCCACTTCCTCCGCCCGCTCGTCCAGGTCGGCGCCGCCGAGGTCGAGCCAGCGTTCCAGCGACTCGGAGTACGCGTCGTCGGCGCCGGGCGCACCGTCCACCAGGGCCTGGGTCGCGGCGTCCATGGTGGCCTGGGCGTCGGCGACGCCGGTGCGGCGGGCGAGGAACTCCCGCACCGTCTCGCCGGGGCGCCGCTCGGGTTCCTGGGGAAGGTGGCCGACGGTGGCGGTGGGGGGCGAAAGCCGCAGCTCCCCCTCCTCGGGCCGGTCGAGCCCCGCGAGCAGCCGGAGCAGGGAGGATTTACCGGCCCCGTTGACTCCGACGAGACCGATCACGTCCCCGGGGGCGACGACGAGGTCGAGCCCGGCGAAGAGCGTGCGGTCGCCGTGTCCGGCGGCGAGGTCCTTGGCGACGAGAGTGGCAGTCATCAGGTTGTCGATCCTAAGCGGTCCGGGCAGGCCGCCGGTCGACCGGCCCGGACCGCCGGAGCTTCTTTGGCCCTGCCGCCGAAACGTGACCGGGTCGCTGTGCCGCCCGGGTATCGGGACTCGTGCGTACGGAGGGGGCTTGGGGGAGGATCGGCCGATGACGACATCGAGAGGGCACGGGTACTGGATGCTGCCGCTGGTGGCCACGGTCGTACTGGCGACGGGATGCGGTACGGAGCGGGCCGGGGACGCGGTGGGAGCGGGCCGGAGCGCGTCTCCGGCTCCGAGTGCCCCGACGGACTTCCGCTGTCCCGGCGAGGACCCCGCTCCGACGGCGTCGGCGGACCCCGTCTCCTCCCCCGCCACGACCGCCGCTCCGACCGACCACTACGCCGAGAACCACGGGTTCAGGGTTCCCCTCACGCTCCACGGCCAGAGCCGCTGCGACGGGCTCGTGGTCACCGGGCGGGTCGAGAGCGCACTCGAACCGCTGCGCAAACGCGGGGACTTCGCTCCGCAGCACGTGCGGAAAGTGCTCGACGGCCTCGGCTACCGCGCCGGGAGCGCGTACCGGAACGGCCCGACCGGAGTCGGGTTCCTCCTCGTCCTCGACGCCTCGCCCTGGTGCGTGGAGGGAATGATGGACCGCGACTCCGTCACGGCGGACGCCTTCGCCGGCTACCCCGACGGCACCGGCTGCGAGCCCCCGGAGGGCGGCCACTGACCACGGTTTCGCGGGTCGGGGGGCGGATCGGGGCCGTCCCGGGGCTGGGCCGTCGCGGATCCGGGGCCGCCCCGGGGCTGGGCCGTCTTGGACCGGGGCCGTCCGGATCGGGGCCGACACGGATCGGGGCCGTGTCCCGGCCATGATCCACCGCGCACTGTCCTGGAGGCCGGGCCCTCGGTTAGCTTCCGGGGTGACAGCGCGCGGATACGGGAGCGGAGCGACGGGGGTGGCGGTATGCCGGACGTGATCGTGGTGGGCGGTGGGGTCAGCGGGCTGACCACGGCGGTGGTGCTCGCCGAACGGGGTCACCGGGTGCGGGTGTGGTCGCGGGACGCGGCCGGGGACACGACATCGGCGGTGGCGGGTGCCCTGTGGTGGCCGTACCGGATCGAGCCGGCCCGGTCGGTGGGCGACTGGGCCCTGGAGACGCTCGCCGTCCACGAGGAGCTGGCGGCCGATCCGGACGGGACCGGGGTACGGATGGTGGCCGGGCTCCACCTGGGCGAGCGCCTGGCAGGCCTGGGCCCGTGGGCGGCCCGGCTGCGGGGCGCGGTGGAGGTGGCGGAGGGGCTGCGGGTGACGCTTCCGCTGATCAGCATGCCCGATCACCTGGCCTGGCTGGAGCGGCGGCTGCTGACGGCCGGTGGCAGCGTCGAGCGGCGTACGGTGAGCGGTTTCGGGGAGGCCGCCGCCGAGGCGGAGGTGGTGGTGGACTGCGCCGGGCTGGGGGCCGCGGCGCTGGCGTCCGACGACGGTATGCGTCCGGTGCGGGGCCAGCTCGTCGTGGTGGAGAACCCGGGGATCATCGAGTGGTGCGCCGCCCCCGATCCGGCGACGGGCTGGACGACGTACGTGTTCCCGCAGCCGTACGGGCTGGTCCTCGGCGGCACGGCGCAGGAGGACGACTGGTCCATGGAGCCGGACCCGCGCGTCGCGGCCGGCATCGTGGCGCGGTGCGCGCGGATACGGCCCGAGATCGCGGGGGCCCGGGTCCTCGGACACCGGGTGGGGCTCCGGCCGGCGCGGGACGCGGGGGTACGGATCGAGGCCGAGGACCTGCCGGGCGGCGGCCGGGTGGTCCACAACTACGGGCACGGGGGCGCCGGGGTCACCGTCGCCTGGGGCTGCGCACGGGAGACGGCACGGCTGGTGGGCTGAGCCCTGCGCGGCGGGTGGCCCGGCCGTCCGGGCCCACGTCACCGCACACGGTGGGCCGGTGGCGCCCTGGCCGTGCCGGCCCGCCGCACATGGTTCCACCCGTACCGACCCGTACCGCCCTGTCCGTACCGGTACCACCCCCTCGTTCAGTCTCCCGTCGGCGGGGACGCTGGTCCCGGGCCCTCGTGCTGGTGGCGATGGTCCTCGGTGACCTCGCTCCCGGGGCCGATCCGGATCTCGAAGTCGCCGTCGTACTTGGCGTGCCCCTGGATGACCGCGCTCTCCACCGCCTCGACGCCGAATTCGTGACGGACGATGAGCGGGTCCTGGCGCAGGTCCCGCATGAGAGAGACGCACATGCCGATCATCACGATGGTGAAGGGCGCGGCGACCAGGATGGTGAGGTTCTGCAGTCCGGCCAGCGCGTCGCCTTCGCCATCGCCGATGAGCAGCATGACGGCGGCCACCGCACCGGTGACGACGCCCCAGAAGACGACCACCCACTTGCCCGGCTCCAGCACGCCCTTCTGCGAGAGCGTGCCCATCACGATGGAGGCGGCGTCGGCGCCGGAGACGAAGAAGATCCCGACCAGGATCATCACCAGCACGCTCATCAGGGTGGCGACCGGGAACTCCTTGAGAACGCCGAAGAGCTGCGCCTCCGGGGTGTCGGCGCCGCCGAGCTCGCCGGCGGCCTTGAGCCGGATCGCGGACCCGCCGAAGATCGCGAACCAGACGAGGCTGACGGTGCTGGGCACGAGGATGACCCCGCCGATGAACTGCCGGATGGTCCGGCCCCGGCTGATGCGGGCGATGAACATGCCGACGAAGGGCGTCCAGGAGATCCACCACGCCCAGTAGAAGACCGTCCAGGAGCCCAGCCAGTCGGCGACCTCGCCCTCACCGGTTGCCTCGGTGCGTCCTGCGAGCTGGGGCAGTTCGCGGAAGTACTCGGCGATGGAGGTGGGCAGCAGGTCGAGCACGATGATCGTGGGGCCCGCGACGAACACGAAGACGGCGAGGATCAGGGCGAGCACCATGTTGATGTTGGACAGCCACTGGATGCCCTTCTCCACCCCGGAGACGGCCGAGGCGACGAACGCCACGGTCAGCACGGCGATGATGGCGACCAGCAGGCCGGTGCCCGTCTTCTCCCGCCAGTTCAGCTCGTGGAAGCCGCTGCCGATCTGGAGCGCGCCCAGGCCGAGGGAGGCGGCGGAGCCGAAGAGCGTCGCGAAGATGGCGAGGATGTCGATGAACCGGCCGAAGCCTCCGCGGGAGTAGCGCTCCCCGATGAGCGGCTCGAAGACGGCGCTGATCGTCTGCCGGCGGCGCCTGCGGTAGGTGCTGTACGCGATGGCGAGCCCGACGACGGCGTAGATCGCCCAGGGGTGCAGAGTCCAGTGGAAGAGGGTGGTGGCCATCGCCGTCTGCATCGCCTCGGCCTCGTCGGCGGGGCGGGTTCCGGGGGGCGGGTTCGTGAAGTGGGCCAGGGGTTCGCTCACTCCGTAGAACATCAGGCCGATGCCCATGCCGGCGCTGAACATCATCGCGACCCAGGAGACGGTCCGGAACTCCGGTTCCTCCCCCTCCTGCCCCAGCGAGATCCTCCCGTAGCGGCTGATCGCCAGCCACAGCGCGAAGACCACGAAGCCGGACGCGGCGAGCATGAAGGCCCAGCCGCCGTTGTGGATGAGACCTTCGAGCAGATCGGTGGAGATGCTCTCCAGCGAGTCGGTGGCGACCGAGCCCCAGAGCACGAAGGCGAGCGTGAGCACGGCGGTGACTCCGAAGACCACCCGGTCCGTGGTGGGCTTCCGCCCGAGACGCGAATCTTCGGGAAGATCCGCCGTGACGGGCAGACTCTCCGGTCTCTGGTCGTCCTGCGGCACGTAGGGCACCTTTCAGAAGCGCGGAATCACTCCCTGTAGGCAGTACCACACGCGGCGTGAGACGTGCGGGACCCACGAGCGGCGGCGGTCCCCCACCTCCGGTATTCATCCCCCGGTGTTCGTCTCCCGGCCCGCCCGCCCGCTTCCGGGCCCGCTCCCGGCCCCCGTACGGGCGGCGCGACGCGCCTCGCGGGCCATGGGCAGATACCGCAGCCGCTCGGGAAGGACCGGCACCACGCTGCGCACGACCGCGCCGAAACGCCGCAGCTGCCGCTCCTGCGCGGGCGTCCACTCCAGCCCGATCGCGGCACGGGCGTCGGGCGGCATCAGCCCGACCGTGAGGAAGGAGCGGAACCGGGCGAGCGGGGGCAGGATCACCGGCCACAGCGCTCGCGCGACCAGCCGCAGGAGCAGGGAGCCCCGGTCGGGCGGTGGTACGGGCCGGTCGGTGGCGACCAGTTCCTCGACGACCGCGTTGCACTCCAGCTCCTCGGCGAGCACCTTGCGGTAGTAGGGCCAGAACTCCTCGATCGTCTGCGGCATGTCCCGGTCGTGGATGCCGAGGACCCGGCCGACCTGGAGCCATTCCCGGTAGAGCGCACGCTCCTGGGCTTCGGTGAGCGGGCGTACGAGATAGCGGGACGCGTGCTGGTAGACCGGGAAGCCGGTGGCGTGGACCCACGCGTAGTTCGCCGGGGTGAGTGCGTGGTAGCGGCGCCCCCGCGAGTCGGTGCCCTGGATGGTGCGGTGCAGGGCGCGCAGCCGCCGCCCCTCCGCCACTCCTTCCTCGCCTCCGTACACCCAGAGCTGGAGCGAGCGCAGGGACCGTTCGCCTCGCCCCCACGGGTCGGTACGGAAGACCGAGTGCTCGTCGACGCCCGCGCCGACGGCGGGACGGGCGACCTGGAGAGTGAGGGCCGCGGGCAGCATCAGCAGACCCCGGACGTCGCCGGCCAGGCTCCACAGCACCCCGCCGGGCGGGGGCGGCACGGGGTCGGTCGGCCCGTTTCCCTGGCTGCTCATCGGATGCTCCAAGAGGTCGGCGGACGGGCGGACGCCGCGTCTGGTCACGGGTGCCCGCACGTGTACTGCTTCCAGTATGCGAGCGGTGCGCCGACGCACGGCGGTGGGCCTGTGCCGTCGATTCGCCTCGGCCCGTTGACGCCCCGATGAAACAAGTCAATAGTATTTGTAACATTGACTCCGGGAACCCCTTCCACGTCAACTGCCGCTCCAAGCAGCTGCGTTGGATGCTCACGCCACGGGGGCGGGGTCGGCACGATGGACCGCACATATCCGCAGGAGGGTGCACATCATGGGCCGTTACAGCCGCCTGAGGGCGATTCGCCGGATGGACCCGGTACAGGACTGCGCCGAGATCCTCCGGCTGATGTCCCAGTACGAGTTCCCCTGGGACTACCGGCAGGGCGTGAGCGTCGCGTTCCTCCGCGACTTCGGCGTCCCCCGCATCTCCGTGACTCTCGACCGCACCCAGGAGTTCGAGCGGAACGGGCAGAAGCGTTACGACGACACGGTGCTGATCGGCTACGAGATGGCGGCCGACGGCTTCGACTCGGAGCGCGGGCGGGCCGCCGCCCGCCACCTCAACCGCATCCACGGCCGCTACCGCATCCCCAACGAGGACTACCTCTATGTCCTGGCCACCACGGTCGTCGGCCCGAAACGCTGGATCGACCGGTTCGGCTGGCGCCCCCTGTGCCGGCAGGAGGTGCAGGCCCTGGCCGAAGTCGGCCGGAGCATGGGCAGGTTGATGGGCATCGAATCGGTCCCCGCCACCTACGCGGAGTTCGAGGCGCTGCTCGACACGTACGAGGCGGAGATGTTCGCCCCGGCGCCCGCGAACCGCAGGGTCGCCACCGCCACGTTACGGACGATGACCAGCTGGTACCCGTCCCCGCTGCGCCCGCTGGCCGCCCGCTTCGCTCTGGCGCTCCTGGACGAACCGCTGCTGCGCGCCCTGGGGTTCACCCCGCAGCCCCGTTGGTTCCGGGCCATGGCGGTACGCGCGGTGCGGGCCCGCTCACGCGGGGTACGACTGCTGCCCGCCAGGCCCGGATGGCTGCCCTCCCGGCCCCGGCCGCGCAGCTACCCCTTCGGCTACCGGCTCGACGATCTGGGGCCGCACTGGGCGCAGAACCGCCCGGTCGAGCCGCTGCCGGACGAGGTGCCGGAAGGTTCACCGGGTGGGGGACCCGGCGAACGCCCCGCGCCCCGGCCCGGCCTGCGCCGGCCCGAGGGGCTCACCCGGCCGTGAGAAGCGGGACGAGGCAGCGGCGGGCGAAGGCCGCCACCTGCTCGTCGTCGTCGAGTTCGAAGCAGCTCAGCGGGTTGAGGAGGAAGGAGACGGTGATGCGCACCATCACCTCCGCGACCGGCGCCGAGTCCGTCGCCGGCCGGCCCTCCATCCGCTGGGCGTGCTGGAGGCGGTCGGTCAGGAAGTCACGCATGGCGAGGAACGCGGGACCGCTGTCCACCGTGAGGAAGGGCAGCATGACCTCAGGCTCCAGCTTCAGCAGACCGCCGATGAGGGGGTGTTCGCGCACGTGCCGTAGCACCGCCACGAATCCGGTGACCAACCGGTCCTCCACCGAGGGAAGTTCGGACACCGCCTCGTCCACCTCGCCGACGAAGCGGCGGTATTCCCGCAGCAGGCACGCGGAGACCAGGGCCTCCTTGTTGCCGATACGGCGGTAGACCGTGACCCGGGACACCTTGGCCCGCCTGGCCACGTCGTCGACGGTCGAGCGGCGCAGCCCGAAGGTCATGAACTGCTCACGGGCCGCGTCAAGAATCTGCTCGCTCAACTCGTCGTACGGCGGAGCCTCTTCGAGCGCCCTCGCCATCGATTCCTCGTCCAGTGCCTCGCCGTCGGCCGGTGCCCTCATCGCGCCCTCCCCTGTCACCCCACCCTAGGGTGCGTCCGGCGGCGCTACAAGGAAACACTCCTCGTCGCTCCGTATCGCGAGATGTGCGTCGGGCCGCCCGACGCTCCGGCCGCGACCGGTCGCCGTGTCGGCTGCACGGTCAGCGGGCGCTGCGGGCGCCCTCTGCACGCACACCCCCCTCGGGGAACTCACGGAGGAATCTTTCCAACTCGTCCCGCGAGTGGTACGAGACGTTCAGCCGAGTCGGCCTCGCCTTGCCGGGGAGTCGCAGGTACAGAGCGTTCCGTGCCTTGCCCCGCTTGACGCGGGCGACCAGACCGCCCGTCTGGTCGCGGGGAATGACGTGCACCAGTTCTTCGGGACGGTTCCGCAGACGCGGCCCGCGATGAACGTACAGGGAGCGGTCGGCGACGGTGATGAAGTAGGTGTAGATGAGGAGCAGACCCATCGGCCCCAGGGCGCCGACCGCGAGTGCTGCGGGCCCCCTTGTGCCGAGAAGCACCAGACCTGGCTTCTCGGTCGGGTCGACGCGCAGCACCGCCCGCCTCGCTTCGGACTTGAGTTCGAACTTCACGTCGGGTGTTCCGAGCCTTGCCATGGGGGCACGTCCTTCGATGGAGTCGTGTCCGACCTGGACACAAGGAGAATCTAGTGCCGCGTCAGCCAAGGTTTGGCCGTCGAGGAGCGGCGTCAGATGCGTGCTCCCGGCGTGCCGGCCGGCAGCCCCCGTACCGGACGTACTCGGGCTTTCGGCCGGTGCGGCGAGAGTGCGTACCGGGCGTCGCGACGGGGCAGACCTCGGCTGACGCGGCACTGATGCCCTACCGGCAGGCTCCACGCCGCCGCGGTGGCCAGCGCGCACGCACGCCACTCCGGCCGAAAGCGCTGGTGGAGCCGGTGCGGGCAGACCTCCGGCCGCCACGGGGTAGTTGGCGCACGACGCTGCTCGGGCGCCCGCCCGCACTTCCCTGCCGCCCGACCGAGACCGAGCCCTGCCGGGACTGGCGCGGGCGCGGATCGCGGTTCACCCGAAGTCGTAGACCGTGACGGGAACACGACGGCTCACCAGCCGCCGCTCCATGAGCGGTTCCACCCGGGGCCACGTACCGCCGGCGAGTCCGCAGCCGATCCTCGGCATGTGGACGGACGCGCCCGACTCGGCGGCGCGCAGGGCCACTGTCTCCAGGCCGGTGTCGATCGCCTCGTACCGTACGGGTACGCCGCCGCTCCCCCTGCGCATGCCGTGCTGGCCCACCAGGTTGGCCACCCACACGTGACGGTCGACCTGGACGAACTGGACGGCGCCGAGCGCGAAGTCGTTCGCCGCACGGTCGCGGTGCCACCGGCGGTAGGCCGCCTCGGGCTCCGGCCAGCGGCGCGAGAGAGCCAGTACGAAGCCCTTGCCCCAGCCGCCCAGGTCGTTGCAGACGTGCACGATCAGCTTGACGCCCTTGGCCTGCGGGGCGGTGGCGTCGCCCTTCAGATAAGTGATCCCCGACATGCGCCCACCGTACGGGCCCCCACCGACAACGGCCCCTGCGAGGGTTTCACCACAGTGGTGAGACAGCAATACTGTTGCACCTGATCGCCGTACCGCGGCGGTCGGGAACGATCCGGACGTCTCCGGGCACCGAGGAGCAGACATGGCGACCGCCGAGGAGCCGACCCTCACCGTCGACGAGCTGGCGGCCCGGGCGGGGGTGACCGTGCGCACGGTGCGTTTCTACAGCACCCGGGGGCTGTTGCCGCCTCCGGTCATCGGCCCGCGCCGGGTGGGGCACTACGGGCCCGGTCATCTGTCGCGGCTGGCGCTGATCGAGGAACTCCAGCGCCAGGGAATGACGCTGGCCGCGATCGAACGGTATCTGGAGCAGCTGCCGGAGGATCTCGGCGCGCACGGTCTGGCGATCCACCGGGCGCTGGTGGCGTCCTGGGCTCCGGACGGGATCGAGGAGATGACCGGCCAGGACCTGGAGAGGCGGGCGGGCCGGCCGCTCACCGTGGAGGATCTCGACCGGCTGGCGGCGATGGGGGTGCTGCTGGACGGGCCCGAAGGGGCGGCCCCGTCGCGGGACGACGTGCACCGGGTCGATCCGGGGCTGCTCCGGCTCGGGCTGGAGCTGCTGGACGTACCGATCGCGCACGAGACGATCCTCAGGGCGCACACGGTCATGCTGGAGCACACCCGGTCGGCCGCGGCGGAGTTGACCCGGCTCTTCCGGGACGAGGTGTGGAGTCCGTACCGGGAGCGGGAGGCGGACCCGGAGCACGTGTCGGCGATGAAGTCGCTCTCGGCCCACATGCAACCGCTGGTGTTGCAGGCCCTGGTGACCGCGTTCCAGCGGTCGCTGACGGCCGAACTGCGCGCCGCGTTCCAGGCGCCGTGACCGCACGCCCGGGAGGTGGCCGGCCGCGGGGCGGACCACCTCCCGGGACGGGGCTCAGTCGTGGAAGGTCTCGCCCCGATCCGCCATCGCGACCAGCCGGGCGGGCGGCAGGAAGCGGTCTCCGTACCGTTCGGCGAGTTCGCGGGCGCGGGCCACGAAGCCGGGCAGGCCGCCCTCGTACCCGTTGACGTAACCGAGGACGCCGCCGGTCCACGGCGGGAAGCCGATGCCCATGATGGAGCCGATGTTGGCGTCGGCGACGGAGACGAGGACGTTCTCGTCCAGGCAGCGGACGCTGTCCAGAGCCTCGGAGAAGAGCATCCGCTCCTTCATGTCCTCGAACGGGATCGCGGCGTCGGCCTTGCCGAAGTGCTCACGCAGACCCGGCCAGAGCGCACCGCGCCGGCCGGACTCGTCGTACTCGTAGAACCCGGCGCCTCCGCTGCGTCCCGGCCGTTCGAACTCCTCGACCATCCGGTCCACCACGGCGTCGGAGGGGTGCGGGGTCCAGGTCCCGCCGGACTCCTCGATCGCGCGCCGGGTCTCGTTGCGGATCTTGCGGGGCAGCGTGAGGGTCAGCTCGTCCATCAGGGAGAGGACCTTGGCCGGGTAGCCGGCCTGGGCGGCGGCCTGTTCGACGGAGGCGGGCTCGATGCCCTCGCCGACCATCGCGACGCCCTCGTTGATGAAGTGGCCGATGACGCGCGAGGTGAAGAAGCCGCGCGAGTCGTTGACCACGATCGGGGTCTTCTTGATCTGGCGGACCAGGTCGAAGGCGCGGGCCAGCGCCTCGTCGCCGGTGGCCGCGCCCTTGATGATCTCGACCAGCGGCATCTTGTCGACCGGCGAGAAGAAGTGCAGCCCGACGAAGTCGGCGGTGCGGGTGACGCCTTCGGCGAGGACGGTGATGGGCAGCGTGGACGTGTTGGAGCAGAGCAGCGCGTCGGGGGCGACGACGTCCTGGATCTCCTGGAACACCTTGTGCTTGAGGGCGGTGTCCTCGAAGACGGCCTCGATGACGGCGTCGCAGCCGGCGAGGTCGGCGGGGTCGCCGGTCGGGGTGATCCGGGCGAGCAGTTCGTCGCGGGCGGCCTCGGTCGTGCGTCCCCGGGAGAGCGCCTTGGCCAGCAGCTTCTCGCTGTAGGCCTTGCCCTTCGCGGCGGCCTCGGTGGTGACGTCCTTGAGGACGACCTCGATTCCGGCCCGGGCGCAGGAGTAGGCGATGCCTGCGCCCATCATGCCGGCGCCGAGGACGGCGACCTTGCGGACCGTGCGGGGCGGGACACCCTCGGGGCGGCTGGCGCCGGAGTTGACGGCCTGAAGGTCGAAGAAGAACGCCTGGATCATGTTCTTGGCGACCTGGCCGGTGACCAGCTCGGTGAAGTACCGGGCCTCGATGGTCTGCGCGGTCTCGAAGTCGACCTGCGAGCCCTCGACGGCCGCCGCCAGGATGTTGCGGGGCGCAGGCATCGGGGCCCCGGCGATCTGCTTCTTGAGGTTGGCGGGGAAGGCCGGGAGGTTGGCGGCGAACCGGGGGTTGGACGGGGTGCCGCCGGGAATCCGGTACCCCTTCACGTCCCAGGGCTGCTGGGACTCGGGGTGCGCGTCGATGAAGGCGCGGGCCTTCTCCAGCATCTCCTCGCGGGTGGCGGCCACTTCGTGGACGAGGCCGTTCTCCAGGGCGCGGGCCGGGGTGTACTGGGTGCCCTGGAGCAGCACCTTGAGCAGCGCGTCGGCGATGCCCATCAGGCGTACGGTACGGGTCACACCGCCGCCCGCCGGGAGCAGGCCGAGGGTGACCTCGGGGAGGCCGATGCGGGAGCCGGGCGCGTCCAGCGCGATCCGGTGGTGGCAGGCGAGCGTGATCTCGTAGCCGCCGCCGAGCGCCGTGCCGTTGATGGCGGCGACCACCGGAATGCCGAGGGTCTCGATGCGGCGCAGGGCCCGCTTGATGCCCATCCCGGTGTCGAAGACCGCCTGGGCGTCCTCGGGCCGGGCCTTGATCATCTCCTTGAGGTCTCCCCCGGCGAAGAAGGTCTTCTTCGCGGAGGTGACGATGATGCCGCGGATGTTCTCCTTCTCGGCCTCGGCGCGGTCGGCGACGGCCGCGAGGGACCGGGTGAAGGCCTGGTTCATCGTGTTGGCGGACTGGTCGGGGTCGTCGAGGACGAGGGTGACGACGCCGGTCCCGTCCTCTTCCCAGCGGATGGTCGTGCTCTCGGTCATGGGGTGTCTTCTCCGTAGGCAGGCAGGCGGGCGTGGCGGGGGACGGGTCCGGTCAGACGCGTTCGACGACGGTGGCGACGCCCATGCCGCCGCCCACGCAGAGCGTGACGAGTCCGTACCGCAGGTCGCGCCGTTCCAGTTCGTCGACGATGGTGCCGAGGATCATCGCGCCGGTGGCGCCGAGGGGGTGGCCGAGCGCGATGGCTCCGCCGTTGACGTTGACCTTCTCCAGGCCGATGCCCATGTCCCGGACGAAGCGGAGCACCACTCCGGCGAAGGCTTCGTTGATCTCGACGAGGTCGATGTCGTCGATGGTCAGTCCGGCCTTCGCGAGCGCCTTGCGGGAGGCGGGGGCGGGCCCGGTGAGCATGATGGTGGGCTCGGAGCCGGAGACGGCGGCGGAGACGATCCGGGCGCGCGGGGTGAGGCCGTAGCGCTCACCGACCTCCTTCGAGCCGATCGCGACGAGCGCGGCGCCGTCCACGATCCCGGAGGAGTTCCCCGCGTGGTGGACGTGGTCGATCTTCTCGACCCAGTGGTACTTCTGGAGGGCCACCGCGTCGAAGCCGCCCAGCTCGCCGATGGTGGCGAAGGAGGGCTTGAGGGCGGCGAGCGAGTCGGCGGTCGTTCCGGGGCGCAGGTGCTCGTCGTGGTCGAGGACGACGAGTCCGTTACGGTCCTTGACGGGGACCACGGAACGGCCGAAGCGGCCTTCCTTCCACGCCTCGGCGGCACGTTCCTGGGAGAGGGCGGCGTACTCGTCGACGTCACGGCGGGAGAAGCCCTCGATGGTGGCGATGAGGTCGGCGCCGATGCCCTGCGGGGCGAAGCCGGTCTCGAAGCTGGTCATCGGGTCCATCGCCCAGGCGCCGCCGTCCGAGCCCATGGGTACGCGGGACATGGACTCGACGCCGCCGGCGAGGACGAGGTCCTCCCAGCCCGAACGGACCTTCGCGGCAGCGAGGTTGACAGCTTCGAGGCCCGAGGCGCAGAAGCGGTTCTCCTGGACCCCGGCGACGGAGTCCGGAAGTCCTGCCGCGATGGCCGCGATGCGTGCGATGTCGGAGCCCTGGTCGCCGAGCGGGCTGACGACGCCGAGGACGATGTCGTCGATGGCCGCCGGGTCGAGTCCGGGGAAGCGGGCGCGGATCTCGTGGATGAGGCCGACGACCAGGTCGATCGGCTTGGTGCCGTGCAGGGCACCGTTGGCCTTGCCGCGACCGCGCGGGGTGCGGATCGCGTCGTAGACGAACGCTTCGGTACTCAAGACAACAGCCTTTCGGGGGGCGGGATTTCGGTATCTTCGGGTGCGTGCGGACGTCCGCGGCCCAGGACAGCAGGGAGCGGGCTCAGGACAGCAGGGAGCGGCCGATGATCTCCTTCATGATCTCGGTCGTCCCGCCGTAGATCGTCTGGATGCGTCCGTCGGTGAAGGCCCTGGCCACCGGGAACTCCGCCATGTAGCCGTATCCGCCGTGCAGTTGGAGACAGCGGTCGGCCACCCGCTTCTGGAGTTCGGTCGCCCACCACTTGGCCATCGAGGCGTGCACCGCGTCGAGCGTCCCCTCCGCGTGCTCGACGATGCACCGGTCGAGGAAGGTGCGGGTGACGGCGCACTCGGTGGCCATCTCGGCGATCTCGAAGCGGACGTGCTGGAGCTTCGCGAGCGGCCGGCCGAACGCCTCGCGCTCCTTGACGTACCGGGTGGTGATCTCCAGCAGGTGTTCGGCGGCAGCGATCCCGGCGACCGCGATGCCCATGCGCTCCTGGGCCAGGTTGGTCATCAGGTGGAGGAATCCGCCGTCGAGTTCACCGAGGAGGTTCTCCTTGGGGACGCGGACGTCGTGGAAGAAGAGCTCGGCGGTGTCCTGGGACTTCTGGCCGATCTTCTCCAGGTTGCGGCCGCGCTCGAAGCCGGCCGCGCCGCGTTCGACCACCAGCAGCGAGAGCCCCTTGGCCCCGCCCTCCGGCGACGTGCGGGCGACGACGACCACCAGGTCGGCGAGGATGCCGTTGGAGATGAAGGTCTTGGACCCGTTGAGCAGCCAGTGGTCGCCCCGGTCCTCGGCGGTCGTGCGGATGCCCTGGAGGTCGGAGCCGGCCCCCGGTTCGGTCATGGCGATCGCGGTGACGGTCTCGCCCGAGCAGAAGCCCGGCAGCCAGCGCCGCTTCTGCTCCGGGGTGGAGAGCCCGGTCAGGTAGGGCCCGACTATGTCGTTGTGCAGGCCGAGAGCGAGGCCGCTGACGCCCGCGCGGGTGAACTCCTCGGCCAGTACGGCGCTGTAGCGGAAGTCGTCGTTGCCTCCCCCGCCGAACTCCTCGGGGACCGCGAGGCCGAGCAGCCCCTGCCGGCCCGCCGCGCGCCATGCCTCGCGGGAGACGATGCCGTCCCGCTCCCACTGTTCGTAGTGCGGCAGGACCTCCTTGGCGAGGAAGGTGCGGACGGTCTCGCGGAACGCGTCGTGCTCGGCGGCGAAGATCTGCCGTTTCACCGGGCCTCCTGGGGTGGCTTCGGATCGGTGCGGGCCGGCCGGTCCGGCACGGTGCCGGTGGCCGTGGTGCGCGGGGCGCCCTGCGTCACGACGCCCCTTTCGGCGGCTCGCCGAGCAGTTCCGGTACACCCCAGTCCGCCGCCACCGACTCGGTGCCGGTACCGGGCAGGGCGGGGGCGCTCCGTACGGCGGTGGGGGTGGCGGAGAAGCGCGGGGCGGGGGCGGGCTGGGTGATCCCGGCGTGTTCCACGAAGGTGGCGCGGGCGGCGAGATGCGGGTGTCCCGGGGCCTCCCGCAGGGAGAGGACCGGGGCGACGCAGGCGTCGGTACCCTCGAACACCTCGGTCCACTCGGCCCGGGTGCGGGTGCGGAACCGGTCCGCCACCACGGTGCGCAGCTCGTCCCAGCGGGCGAGGTCCGCGCGGTCCGGCACCGTTGCGGCGATGCCGAGAAGTGCCACGAACTCGTCGTAGAAGCGCTGTTCCAGCGGCCCGACCGCCATCGCCTCGCCGTCGGAGGTCGCGTAGGTGCCGTAGAAGGGGCAGCCTCCGTCGAGGAGGTTGGAGCCGCGCCGGTCCTGCCAGGCGCCGGCCGCCAGCATGCCGTGGATCATCGTGGCGAGGTGGGCGGCGCCGTCGACGATCGCCGCGTCCACGACCTGGCCGCTGCCGCCGGGAGTACGGGCGTGCTGGAGGGCGGCCAGCACGCCGACGACGAGGTAGAGGGAGCCGCCCGCGTAGTCGCCGAGCAGGTTGGCCGGGACGGCCGGGGGTTCGCCGGGACGGCCGATCATGGAGAGGGTGCCGGTGGGCGCGAGGTAGGCGACGTCGTGCCCGGCGCGCTGGGCGAGCGGGCCGTCCTGGCCCCAGCCGGTCATCCGCCCGTAGACGAGCCGGGGGTTGCGGCCGAGGCAGGCGTCGGGGCCCACCCCGAGCCGTTCGGCGACCCCGGGGCGGTACCCCTCGATCAGGATGTCGGCGCGTTCGGCGAGAGCGAGGACGGCCGAGGCGCCCGCTTCCGTCTTGAGGTCGAGCAGGACGGAGCGCTTGTTCCGGTTGGTCAGGTCGCGGGCCGGGTCGATGCCGAGCACCGCGCCACCGGGCCGGTCGACCCGGACCACGTCCGCGCCGAGGTCGGCCAGCGTCATCGCGGCGAACGGGCCGGGGCCGATGCCCGCCAGTTCGACCACCCGCACTCCCGAGAGAGGGCCGTTCTCCGTCGCAGCCATCAAGCCCCCAGCGGTGTGACACAACCGATGTAACATCGACGATGCTAAGAACGACCGTCGCTCCGCACAAGCCTTTCGGCAGAGCGACCGCTTAGTTTCTGCGCTTCCCATGGTGCACCGTCACGCGCCGTTCCGCGCCGAATGCCACGCGTCACCCGGCGGTGCCGCGACCGGAGTGGTGCACCGGCCCTCGGTCGCGGGTCTACCGTCGGCGGCCACCCACCCGGAGTCCGCCCCATCGGAGGCACACATGAAAAGGCATCACGGATCGGAACGCCCCTTCGACGTCGTCCTGTACGGCGCCACCGGTTTCGTCGGCACCCTGACCGCCGCGTATCTCGCGGCGCACGCCCCCCGGGATCTGCGCTGGGCGCTGGCCGGGCGGAGCCGGGAGAGGTTGGAACGGCTGCGCGGGGAACTCGCCGGGACCGGGCCGGAACCGGCGGTTCTCGTCGCCGATGCCGGGGACCCCTCCGCGCTGCGTGAACTCGCCCTGTCCGCGAAGGTGGTGGCCACCACGGTCGGCCCGTTCCTCGTCCACGGGAACGAGCTCGTCGCGGCCTGCGCACGGGCGGGTACGGACTACGTCGACCTCACCGGCGAGGCCGAGTTCATCGACCGGACCTGGCTCCGCCACGACGCGACCGCCCGGGCGACCGGGGCACGCCTGGTGCACGCCTGCGGCTTCGACTCGGTGCCCCACGACCTCGGCGCGTACTTCACCGTCCGGCAGCTGCCGGCGGGCGTACCGCTCACGGTCGACGCCTTCGTCCGTACCCACGCCGTGTTCTCCGGGGGGACGTTCGCCTCGGCGGTGCACGCGATGGGCCGGGGACCGCAGATGCTGGCCGCCGCCCGTGAGCGCCGGGCACGCGAGCCCCGGCTCACCGGCCGTCGCGTGCGAACCCCGCTCGGGGCACCGCACTTCAGCGGGGCCACAGGGACCTGGGCCCTGCCACTGCCGACCGTGGACCCGCAGATCGTGGGCCGTTCGGCGCGAGGGCTGGAGTGCTACGGCCCCGACTTCCGCTACCGGCACTTCGCCTCGGTCAAGCGCCTACCGGTCGCGCTGGGCGGCACGGCAGGCGTGATCGGTTTGGTCGCCGCATCTCAACTCACCTCTGCACGCTCGTGGCTGACGTCTCGTTACCAGTCGGGCGAGGGGCCCGGCGAGGAGCGCCGGAAGCGGAGCCGGTTCACCGTCCGGTTCGTCGGCGAGGGCGGCGGCAGTCGGGTCTTCACCGAGGTCTCGGGCGGCGACCCGGGGTACGACGAGACGGCGCGGATGCTCGGCGAGGCCGCCCTCTGCCTCGCCCTGGACGATCTGCCGGAGACCGGCGGCCAGGTGACGACGGCGGTGGCCATGGGAGATGCCCTGCTGGAGCGGCTGAGGGCCTCGGGCCTGGGCTTCCGGGTGGCGGCCCGGCGCTGACGGACCCGAAAAGGTGACGGCCCCGAGATTGATGTGAGCCGGAGGCGGAGGGCTCCGCCTCAGCCGGCCGCTTCCCGAAGCGCGCGGCGGCAGAGCGCATCGGCCCTGCGGGTGGTCTCGGGCTGGCGGAACTCCCGGGTCAGCGCCAGGGTGTGGGCGCAGGCGGTGGTCAGCGTGGTGCGGTGCCCCACGGAGACGAAGACCGGTTTGACGCCGCTCCGGGTGCGCAGGGCCCGGCCGACCTCCTCCGTACCGTCCAGCAGCGGTGAGGAGTCGCCGCGCTTCGGGCCGGGCTGTTCGTGGGTGAAGGTGAACGGGTTCTTGGCGACGCCGATGACGGGCAGTCCGGTCAACACCCCGAGATGGCTGGCGAGTCCGAACCGGCGAGGGTGCGCCAGCCCGTATCCGTCGCAGACGACGAGGCCGGGGTCGGCGCTCAGCGACTCCAGCGCGGCCAGCACCGTGGGAATCTCCCGGAAGGCCAGCAGCCCGGGGACGTACGGGAAGGTGACGCGGCCGACCGCGGTGGCCTCGGCGACCACGTCGAGGGTGGCGGCGTCCAGCACCACGGCCGCCGCCACGACCAGATCGCGCTCGTCGTCGTAGGCGACGTCCACTCCGGTGGCGTGGCCGGATCCGGGCAACGGTCCGGAGTCCTCGGCCACCACCCGGTCGCGCAGGCGGTCCTGTACGGCGCGCGCCTCGGCGGCGTCGGCGGGCACGAAGAACGTCGTCATGGACGCCGATTTTAACGCGCGCCCCGGGTGGCGGACCGGGCCGGCCGACGGCCGACTCGTCGGGGCGGCCGAAACACTGCCTGTCGCGCGTCGGGCGGGGTACGAGGAGCCCACGGAGAACCCCCGGCCCGCGGGTTCTGCCCGGCTCGACGTCGAGGAGTGTCATGGTGGTCGCTGATTCGCGTCGTCTTCAGGACGTCGCGCGGGACGTGTTCGGCTGGGAGCGGTTGCGACCGGAGCAGCTGCTGGCGATGGAAGCCGTGATGGAGCGGCGGGACACGCTGGTGGTGATGCCCACGGGCGCCGGGAAGTCGGCCGTCTACCAGGTGCCGGGGGTGCTGCTTCCCGGCCCGACCGTCGTGGTGTCGCCGCTGATCGCGCTCCAGCGCGACCAGGTCCAGGGGCTGCTGCGCCGCACGGGGACGGACGCGGCGGCGGTGAACTCGACGCAGACCGGGGACGAGAACGCCGCGGTCTGGGACAGGATCAGCGCGGGGGACGTCGACTTCCTCTTCCTCGCCCCGGAGCAGCTGGCCAAGGACGAGGTGGTCGAGCAGCTCGCGGCCGCGAAGCCGGCGCTGTTCGTCGTGGACGAGGCGCAGTGCGTGTCCTCCTGGGGCCACGACTTCCGGCCCGATTACCTGAGGCTCGGCCAGATGCTCCAGCGGATCGGGCGGCCTCCGGTGCTGGCTCTGACGGCGAGCGCCGCCGCCCCCGTGCGGGCCGACATCGTCGCCCACTTGGGGATGCGGGACGTGCGGGAGGTCGTCACCGGCTTCGACCGCCCGAACATCCATCTGGAGGTCATCCCGTTCCGGGACGCGGCGGTCAAGGCGCGGGCCGTGGTCGAGCGCGCCGCAGCGGAACCCAAACCGGGGCTGGTGTACGCGGCGACGCGGCGCGAGGCCGAGGAGTACGCGAACGAGCTGAGCCTGCTGGGGCTGGACGTGGCGGCGTACCACGCGGGTCTCCCCGCGCAGGAGCGTGGCGACGTGCACGACCGCTTCCTGGCGGGTTCGCTGGACGTGGTGGTGGCGACGTCCGCGTTCGGGATGGGTATCGACAAGCCGGACGTGCGCTTCGTGCTCCACGCGTCGGTCCCCGGGTCCCTGGACGCCTACTACCAGGAGATAGGCAGGGCCGGACGCGACGGCGAGCAGTCCCGGGCGATCCTCGCGTACCGGCCGCAGGACCTCGGCCTGCAGCGCTTCTTCTCGGCGGGCCGCCCCGATCCGGACACGGTCACCCAGGTGGCGCGCACGCTGGCGGAGCACGACGGCCCCGTGCACCCCGGCGACCTGCGGACCGAAACGCACCTGACGGCGAGCCGGCTGACGGCGGTCGTCAACCTCCTGGAACAGGTCGACGCGGTACACACCACCATGCGGGGCGACGTGGAACCGGCCCCGGGCATGGACCCGGCCCACGCCGCGCAGAAGGCGGTCGAACTGGGCGACGCCCACCAGCAACTCGAACGCTCCCGGGTGGACATGATGCGTGGCTACGCGGAGACCACCGGCTGCCGGCGCCGCTTCCTCCTCGGCTACTTCGGACAGGTCCAGGGCGAGTCCGCGGGGTGCGGCTCCTGCGACCTGTGCGGAGCGGCCGAGCTGTCCCGGGAGGGCGCGGCTCCCGGCCCGGCGGTCCTGGCCGGTACCGGAGGGCGGATACCCGCCCCGGCCGAAGAGGCGGCTGCCGGGGGTGACCACCCCTTCCACCCCGGCACCAGGGTCCGGCACCCGCACTGGGGGGAGGGTTCGGTGATGAGCGAGGAGGACCGGACTCTGACCGTGCTCTTCGGGACGGTCGGCTACCGCAGCCTGTCGCTGGAGGTCGTGCGGAGACACGGGTTGCTCGACGTGTGCTGATCGTTCGCGGCGTCCTGAGACCGTTCGGTTGCCTGACCGGCGACGGGTCGTGACCGGCGGCAGGGGGGCCGCCGCGGCTCCGGGCGCACCGGAACGGGTCCCGCCGCGACGGGCGCCGTCCGCCTCGGACTGCGGGACGACCTGCGTCCGCCGGGGCTTTCCGCCCGAGGAGTACCGCGATGTCACGACTCTCCGCCGATGGGACGTTCGAGGGCCATGTCCCTCCGTGGCGGGGAGGCCGTGACGCCACTCGCTTCCGGAGCGCCGGGCGCCGTCGTGCCTGGCCAACCGGGTCCCCCGGCCCGGGATGGGCAGGCGCTTCCCGGGCAGTCGATCAGCACCGGGGGAATCGGCGGTGACACACCTCACGCCCCGGGTCGGTGCACGGATCACGGCGTTCCGTCGTCTACTCCAGTGCCGGAGTCCGTTCGTCCAGCCGTGCGAGGGAGCAGGTCTTGTCCAGCCTTATCGAGCAGCCCGTACAGGCCCGCATGGTCGCGGCCGTTCCGCGGATGGCGACACTGGCCGCCACGCTGCGGTACGACCGCAAGAATCCGTACGCCGTCCGGATCGCGTTCCCCGCCCGGGCCACGCTGGAGGGGACCGAGGTCTCGTGGGAGTTCTCCCGGGACCTGCTGGCCCGGGGCGTGGACGAGCCCGCCGGGGTCGGGGACGTACGGGTGCGGCCTTTCGGCGAGGAGCGGACCGTGCTCGAGTTCCACGCCGCGGAGGGTGTCGCGATGGTGCACGTCCGCACCTCGGAGTTGCGCCGATTCCTCGGGCGCGTCCAGGAGTTGGTGCCGGTGGGCGACGAGTACCGGTATCTGGACCTCGACCGGGCCTTGGCGGAGCTCTTGGGCGACAGCCGATGAACGGGGCACGGACCGGCCCGCCCCGGAGCCGTCCCACCTCCGCGCGCCCGGAGCCGTCCGGGCCCCCGCGCGGCCGGCCCGGAACCCGTCCGGAAGGCCCCGGAGTGCGGCTTTGACACCGGCCAGGCTTGGCGGAGGGCTTACCGGGCCTTAACCTACGGACACGTAACCTACGAAGCCGTAGGTAAATCTCCCGTCCCCAGGAGCCCCCGTGACGATCACCTCTCCCCACCTCGGCAGTTCGAAGGCGTGGACCGACGCCCAGCTGCTGTACGCGCTGGAAGAGGTGGTGGAGAAGGAGCTCAACCGCCATCTCAAGGTCGCCAAGGACTGGATGCCCCACGAGTACGTGCCGTTCTCCGACGGCCGGAACTTCCCGGGCGTCTTCGACGACGGCGAGGCGTGGGCCCCGGACCAGTCGAAGGTCACGGACATCGGCAAGATCGCCCTCGTGGTGAACCTGCTGACCGAGGACAACCTCCCGAGCTACCACCACGAGATCGCCTCGCTCTTCGGCCGCGACGGCGCCTGGGGCACCTGGGTGCACCGCTGGACGGCCGAGGAGGGCCGCCACGGCATCGTGATGCGCGACTACCTCCTGACCTCGCGCGCGGTGGACCCGGACAAGCTGGAGCAGTTCCGGATGGCGCACATGGCGGAGGGGTTCGAGTCCGACAACCGGCACTCGATGCTGCACTCCGTCGCGTACGTCGCCTTCCAGGAGCTGGCCACCCGCGTCTCGCACCGCAACACGGGCCACCAGTCGGGCGACCCGGTCTGCGACCGGATGCTCGCGCGCATCGCCACCGACGAGAACCTGCACATGGTGTTCTACCGGAACCTCCTGGGCGCCGCCTTCGAGCTCGCCCCGGACCTCACCATGCAGGCCGTCCGGGACGTGGTCGTCAACTTCCGGATGCCCGGACACGGCATGCCCGGCTTCGAGCGGGCCGCCGCGCAGATGGCGATCGGCGAGATCTACAACATGCGCATCCACCACGACGACGTGATCCAGCCCGTGCTGCGCTACCTGAAGGTCCTGGACATCGACGGGCTCGGCCCGGAGGGACTCCAGGCGCAGGAGGAGCTCGGCCTGTACATGGGCGGCCTGGACAGCGAGGCGTCGAAGTTCGACGAGAAGCTCGCGGCCCGCAAGGCCCGGATGGCGGCGCGCGGGCGCTGAGGCCCGCGTACCGGCCGCCGCCGGTACGCCCCTCCCGCGCCGGGCCTCACTCCGGCGCGGTCCACTCCTCGTACGCGGCGTCCCGGACGTCCGCCGCCGCGTGCTGGCGCAGTATCCGCAGCTGGGTGCGCCAGGGGGCGGTCCACTCGGTGCGCCGGCCGCCTGCCACCGTGAGCGCGACGGCGAACAGCCCCTGCGCGGGGTCGCCGCCCCTCGCGCTGAACCGGCCCGCCACCGTGAGGAGGACCTCGGGGTCCCCGCCTCCGTACCGGCGCGCGTTCACGAGATGGCCGAGGAGGGTGCGGGCGGTCCTGGCGGCGAGTGCCGGCCGCCCCTCGTGCAGGGCGGCGAGCCGGACGAGGCCCGCGTGCAGCCGGTCCGCGTCGGTGTACGCGTCGATCGCCCGGACCAGCAGGGCGGCGGCCTGCGGGACGGTGTCGCGATGTCCTGCGAGGCGGTCCGCCGCACCGACGAGCAGGGCGCGCTCCGCCTCGGTCGGCGGTGCGTACTTCCCGGACAGCGCCCGCACCATGTGGACGAGGCGCTGGCGGCCCGGCCGGTCACGGTCGGCGCCCGCGTCGTCGGCCGTGTCGTCGGTGGCCAGCATGGTGAACGTACGGTTGAGGGCCTCGGCCGCCTCGGGGCTCGCCGCCGCCACGGCGGTGAGGGCGTCGGCCGCGGCCGTCCAGCCACCCCGGCGGTCGAGGTCGGTCACTGCGGCGAGCAACACCTCGCTCGCCCCGGGAGCCCAGGGCAGCCACTGGGCCAGCGCCCGGTGGGCAGCGGCGGCCTGCTCGGGATCCGCGGCGGTGCTCACCTCCTGGACCAGCCGGGCGAACCGGGCCCGGTGCCGTTCCGGCAACCCGGCGGGGATGGTGCGCAGCACGGCCCCGCGCAGCACCGCCGTGTCGCTGCCCGCCGCGTCGGCCAGCACCTTCCAGATACGTTCCGAGCCGAGCAGCCGGGGCGCGACGGCGACGCAGGCGGCCCGTACGTCGGGGTGCTGGCCGGGTTCGGCGTAGGCACCGGCGACCACCTCGGCGGCACGCTCCAGGGGCAGCCGGGCGGCGGCGAGGCGCACCATCTCCTTGCGGCTGGTGACCTTTCCGGTACCGGGCGCGGTCCGCGCGGCCAGCACTCCGGTCAGGCGGGACGGGCGGACGTACCGCGTCACCCCGCTCGCCGCGAAGGCGGCGACCCGTGCCCGGTCTCCGCCGACGTGGGCGAGCAGCTCCTCCAGCGCGTCGGCCGGGCGGTCGGTCCGGGCCAGGGCGGTGAGAGCCGCTTCGGCCAGGACCACGTCCGGGGAGGCGGCCCTCGCGCGGAGGGCGGCGGTACCCGCTCCCGGTACGGCTGCCAGCCGCGCGACGGCCGCGACCCGGGTCCACTGCGGCAGCAGGGCGTCGTCGGCCGTCCTCTCCAGTCCGCGCAGGGCGGCCTTCTGCTGCCGGGGCACCCAGCGCACGGTCTCGCGTCCGACCGGCACCGTGCGGTCGGCCTCGCGGGTGGCGAATCTGCCGGACGGCACCGGTCCGCCGAGCACGCCGTCCAGCAGATCGGTGCGCCGGCCGGCGACGGCCCGCCACACGGCCGGGATCACGACGGCGGAGCGGTCCCGGCCCAGAACCTCTTCGACGCGCGTGTCGCGGGGCCCGGGTCGTGCCAGGTACAGGGTGATCGCCGCGCGCGCGGTGGGGGCGTCACCGTAGAGGACGGCCTGGCGGAGGAGTTCCTGGAGTTCGGCCATGCCGTCGGCGCGGCGCCCGACCGCCCGGGCCAGTGCCAGGACGAGCCCGTAGTCGGACTTCTCGGCGCCCGCCTCCAGCCAGGTGCGCAGCGCTTCGAACACCTGGTGTTCCTGGCCCCTGCGCAGGGTGCGGTCGAGTCGTCCGAGGTCGGCGCCGCCGGTGGAACCGGAGAGCCGGACGAGGGTGCGCAGGGACCAGCTGACGAGTGTCCGGCTCCCGGTGACGGCGTGTTCGCGCAGGACGGTCACGGCGAGCGAGCCGAGCGCGGAGCGGGTGGCGGCGGAGGAGTCGCGGGCCTCGACGGCGTCGGTCGCGATCCGGTCGAGGAGCGGCTCGGACGCGGCGGTGAAGAGGGCGGGCGGGGTGTCGAGCAGGGCGCGCAGCGCGGCGGTGCGCACGGGTTCCTGTTCGTTGCGCAGTCGCCCCATGTCGTCGAGTACGGCGTGCACGGTGGCGGGTTCGCCGGAGCGTCCCGCATTGCGGACCAGCAGCCGCCAGGCCGTCGCCCGGTCGTCGGCGGCCGGTCGCCGGACGGCGGTGAGCAGGCGTTCGCGCACCTCTTCGGCGGGCAGGTAGGACTCGGCGAGCAGAACCGTGTCCCAGGGTTCGCCGTGTTCGCGGGCCCAGGCGGCCATGCGCCGGGCCGTCGCGGCGACCCGTCGGCGGGGAAGTGCGTCGAGCACGGCGGAATCGACGGGGATACCGGCGGCCCCGGTGCCGTCCGGGTCGGTGACGGACGCGTGGAACGACTCCCGCCGGCCGGGGGGCAGGGCGCGCAGCAGCCGCGCGAGGGTGGCGGAGTCGTCGCCGAGGACCCTGCCGAGTGCGACCAGCCGCCCTTCCGGCGCGGTCCGGGCCAGCCGTTTCAGCAGGGTGGTGCTGAGGACGCCGTGGCGGTGGAACTCGGTGCGCCCCGGGCCGAGGAACAGGCCGGTGAAGCGTCCCGGGTCGGCGGTGACGAGCGGGCCGAGGCTGCTGTGGAGGGCGGCGGGGAGGCGGGCGAGCGGGTATTTCTCCAGCAGATCGAGGACGCGGTACGGGAGTCGGTCGGCCGCGGCCGCGACCGCTCGGTCGTGTCCGTGCTGCTGCCACCAGGGGGCACGCAGGTCCTCCGGAAGTCCGGCGAGTTCACGGTCCGCGTGGTCGAGGAGGGGGCCGGGGTGGCGCCGCCCGAGCGAGGACCAGCAGGCGAGGGCGTGGAAGAGTTCCGGCAGGAGCGCCGCCACGACCTCGGGTGAGCAGCCGGGCAGTATCCGGGCCGCCTCCGCGTCGCCCCAGGTACGGCGCAGGGAGACGACCAGCCGGTCGGCCAGTCCGGTCCGGCGCCCCGCGACGACCGCCCGGATCAGCTGGAGCCTTACGGCGGCCGGGGCGTCGGCCATCGCTTCCTCGAACACCGCGTCGGGCATGCCCAGCCCGTCCGCCACCCGCAGCGCCTGGCCCCGGACGAAGGGGTCCTCGTCGGCGATGCGCCGGCCCACCCACTCCCGGTCGCCGCCCATCGCCGCCGCGAGGACCGCGACGCCGCGTTCGTACGGGTCGCCGTCCTCCAGCTCCTCCAGCACCGGCCGCAGGTCACCCGCATCCACCAGCCGCCGCACACGGTCCGCCAGTTCCCGCATGCGGGCGGGGTACGGAAGCGGGTCGAGGCTGTCGAGCAGGGCGCAGGCCAGTACCAGCGGCCGGTTGTCGGTCATGGGGGGATTCTGCCGTGCACCGCCGAGGATCGGGCCACGGTTTTACCGAACGTGATCAGAGGGTGGTCGGGAGGGCGGGGCGGACGCTTCGGGAGGATTACCCCACACATGCGGCCCCGGTCACCCCGGGTCAGGGGTGACCAGTGGGTTTCCTGTGAGCCGCCCTACACTGTGCGGCGTGAAACCTGCGATACGTCTCGCCGTCATCGGCGTCCCGGTCATCATCGTCCTCTCCCTGGTCTTCGGGGGTTCCGGCGACGAACTTCCCTCCGACACCGGGCAGCCGTCGGCGAGCAACGAGAAGCAGTCGGCGGCGGACCTGCGCGCCGAGGAGGACGCGGAGATCGCGGAGCAGCCTCCAGGGCTCGCCGATCCGGCGATGAAGGAGATCGCGTCGGAGCTGGTCTCCAGTGCGAACAGCGCCACGCTCGACTGGCAGAGCCGGTACGGCGCGATCGAGGACACCGGGGACGGTCTGGGCTACACCGCCGGAATCGTCGGTTTCTGCTCGGGCACCAGCGACATGCTCGACCTCGTGGAGCGCTACACCGCCGGGCACCCGGACAATCCGCTGGCGCCCTTCCTGCCGGCACTGCGCAAGGTGAACGGCTCCGGGTCGCACGAGGGACTGGACCCCGGGTTCACCGACGCCTGGAAGCTGGCCTCCGAGGACCAGACGTTCCGCGCGGCACAGGAGGAGACCCGCGACCGCCTCTACTTCGAACCGGCCGTCCGGCAGGCGAAGCTCGACGGGCTGGGACCGCTCGGGCAGTACATCTACTACGACGCGATGGTGCTGCACGGACCCGACACCAGCAAGACGGGCTTCTACGGCATCCGGGAAGCGGCCCTGTCGGACGCCGACACGGTGGCCGAGGGCGGTGACGAGGAGGAGTACCTCGACATCTTCCTGGACGCGAGCAGGAAGGCGATCCTGGCGAAGCGCACCGGGCGCGACACCTCCCGGATCGACGACATGCAGATGAGGTTCCTCGACGAGGGGAACTTCGAGTTGACCGCCCCCCTGGAGTGGCGGATGTACGGGAAGACCTTCCGTATTCCGGCCGCCTGAGGGCCCCTCACGGGAGTGCCGCGATTCCCGCCGCTCCCGTGGCTTCCCCGCTTCCCGCCCGCTCCGGTCAGGCGCTTTCGCGGCCGGAGCGGCGCAGCCGGTCGCGTTCGTTCTCCGACAGCCCTCCCCAGACGCCGAAGCGCTCGTCGTTGGCGAGGGCGTACTCCAGACACTCGACCCGGCCCTCGCAGGCGAAGCAGAGCCGCTTCGCGTCGCGGGTCGAGCTGCCGGGCGCGGGAAAGAAGAACTCGGGACCGGTCTGGGCGCACAGGGCCGTGTCCTGCCAGGCCAGTGCGTCCTCGGTGGTGGTGTTCGTCAGCATGCGCCCAGCATGCCGTCCGTCAATAAACATCCGTTGAACGTCCACTTCTGGCCACGCCCGCCGCCGACGCGGAACGTGGACGTTCAGCCCATCGGGGCGGGCTTGATGACGGCGAAGGAGGCCCCGTACGGGTCGTCGACGTTGGCCATCACACCGACCTGCTCCACGTCCATCGGCCCCAGGGTGACGGTCCCGCCGAGGCGGACGGCGTCGCCCAGTACCGCGTCGACGTCGTCGACGTGGAAGTACGGCAGCCAGTGCGGTCCCGACCGGGCTTCGCTCGGCACCTCGTCCAGGCCGACCAGGCCGCCGAAGAACGCCTCGTCGCCCTTCGTGCCTGCGGGCCGGACCATCGTGTAGGTGCCGCCGGGGAAATCGGTGGCCTCGCTGTCCCAGCCGAAGACGCTTCCGTAGAACGTCTTCGCCGCCGCCACGTCCGGGGTGTAGAGCTCGGACCAGATGAGCGTGCCCGGCACCTGGGTCGCGCCGAGTCCGGGGTTCTGCTTGGGCTGCCAGCTTCCGAAGTAGGCGCCCGCCGGGTCCGTGAAGCCGCCCATCCGGCCGTACTCCAGCACGTCCATGGGCGCGAAGGGTACGTTTCCGCCGCCCGCCTCGACCGCGCGGGCGGTCGCGTCCACGTCGGGCGACTGGAAGTACACCGACCACGTCGGCTTGGCCTGCTCGTCGGTGACGGTCATCGCCCCCGCGACGGTCCGGCCGTCCAGGGTGTACATCCCGTAGCCGCCGGTCTCGGGACCGCCGGGGACCAGCTCCCATCCGAAGAGGCCGCGGTAGAAGGTGGTCGCCCCGTCGAGGTCGGGCGTGCCCAGGTCGATCCAGTTGGGGGCGCCGGGGCCGAAGGTCGGGTCGAGCATGGCGCTGCACTCCTCCAGCAGGGCCCGTTGCCGCCCCGCTTGACTCGTCGGTACAGGTCGTGGACGTGCTCTCGCGCAGGGGCATCCCTGGCTTTTCGAGTCTGCCACCGGTGGCCGGACGTCGCAGTTCCGGGAGCGGCCGACCGGTCGCGGAACTCCGGGGCACGATCCGGACGGGGCGGTGCTGTCCTCCCGTCACCCTGCCGTGGGACCATGGGGCCTCGTCGCGACCCTGGGATTCGGTGCGACGGGCGGGGCGGTGGGACAGAGGGACGTACATGCCACAGGACGACGCGACGGGCGCCAGGAAGACGGTCCGGCCGCTGCTCGCGGACGCGGACGTGCTGCTGGCGGCGGCCCGCGCGGTGCCCGCCGACCACGACCGGGCCCTGGAGTCCGTACGCTCCGTGCTCGATCCCCTCATCGGTGCCCTGGCCGGCCGGGAGCTGGACGCGATCCCGGTCGCGCGGCTCCGCGACGTGACGGAGGGACGGCTGCGCATCACCGCCTTCGAACAGGCGGGGTTGC
Source organism: Streptomyces sp. NPDC060198 (assembly GCF_042728415.1). Taxonomy (NCBI): domain Bacteria; kingdom Bacillati; phylum Actinomycetota; class Actinomycetes; order Kitasatosporales; family Streptomycetaceae; genus Streptomyces; species Streptomyces sp. NPDC060198. Next base: position 29,070 of record NZ_JBHWZJ010000007.1, read on the forward strand.
GCACGGTCGGCGCGGTGCACACGGCGAGCCGGTACGAACTCCGAAGGCTGCCCGGGGTGGGGGCGCAGACCGCCGACCAGGCGCTGGCCGCCGCCGAGCAGCTCGCGCACGCGGTCCGCGACACGATCGCGGTACGCCTCGACGCGGACGCGCCGGACCCCGCCACCACCGCGCTGGTGGTGGCCCTGCACCGGCTGGTCGAGGCGGGCCCCGACACGCGGCGGGCCCGCGAGGCGGCGCTGCGCCTGATCGGGCGGCTGGAGGAGGCCCTGGCCGCGGCGGCGCCGGCCAGGGGGCGGCTGCGCCCCCTTTTCCTCGGCAGGGAGACGCGCGGCCGGGTCGCGTCGGCGGTGGAGACCGTACGCGCGGTGCTGGCCGAGGCCGAGGAGCAGCGCCTCCCGCTCCTTTTCGGCCAGGTGTCCGTCGATCTGCTGCGGGCCCCGGAGCCGGACGCGGCGGCCTGGGTCGACTTCGAGCTGCGGCCGGCGGAGTACTACGGGCTACTGGCCGAGCTGTCGGGAACGGGGCCGGACCGGGACGCCGCCGAGGGGTTCCTGCCGGCCACCATCGCGGACCGGGTACGCGGACTGCGGCTGGACGACACACGGTTGCGGGTGTCGCTGCGCGGCTACCAGTCGTTCGGGGCCCGGTTCGCGCTCACCCAGAAGCGGGTGGTGCTCGGGGACGAGATGGGTCTGGGCAAGACGGTCCAGGCCATCGCGGCGCTCGCGCACCTGGCGGCGGGCGGGGAGCGCCACTTCCTGGTGGTGTGCCCGGCGAGCGTGCTCATCAACTGGACCCGGGAGATCCGCGCCCGCTCCACGCTGAGCGTGCTGCCCGTCCACGGCCCCGACCGGGAGGACGCGTTCGCCCAGTGGCGGCACTCAGGCGGGGTCGCGCTCACCACCTTCGACGCGCTCCACGCCCTGCCGGACGCGGGAACCGCGGTGCGGCCGGCCATGCTCGTCGTCGACGAGGCGCACTACGTGAAGAACCCTGCCACCCGCAGGTCGCGGGCGGTCGCCGGGTGGGCGGACCGGGCCGAGCACGTCCTCTTCCTCACCGGCACCCCGATGGAGAACCGGGTGGCGGAGTTCCGCAGTCTGATCCGGCTGCTCCGCCCCGAACTCGCGCCCTCGGTCGACACCACGCACGGCGCCGCCGGTTCGCTCGCCTTCCGCCGCGCGGTCGCGCCCGCCTACCTCCGGCGCAACCAGGAGGACGTCCTGACCGAACTGCCCGCCCTGGTCCGGGCGGACGAGTGGGTGGAGTTCAGCGAGGCGGACCTCGGCGCCTACCGCGCGGCGGTGGACGACGGCCACTTCATGCGGATGCGCCGGGCGGCGTATGCGGTGCCCGAGGCGTCGGCGAAGCTGGCGCGGCTGCGGGAGCTCGTCGCCGAGGCCGCAGGGAACGGGCACAAGGTGGTGGTGTTCTCGTACTTCCGCGAAGTGCTGGCGACCGTACGCGCGGCCCTCGGCGACGGGGTGTTCGGGCCGTTGGCCGGAAATGTCGCGGCGGCGCGCCGCCAGGAGCTGGTGGACGCCTTCGGGGCGGCGCGGGGCCACGCGGTGCTGCTGAGCCAGATCCAGGCGGGCGGCACCGGGCTGAACATGCAGGCTGCCTCCGTGGTCATCCTCTGCGAGCCGCAGATCAAGCCCACCCTGGAGCACCAGGCCGTGGCCCGGGCGCACCGGATGGGTCAGATACGCGCCGTCCAGGTGCACCGGCTGCTCACGGCGGACAGCGTCGACCAGCGGATGATGGCGCTGCTGGCCCGCAAGGACCGGGCATTCGACGCGTACGCCCGGCGCAGCGACCTCGCCGAGGCGGTGCCCGAGGCCGTGGACGTGTCGGACGGGGCGCTGGCCCGGCTCATCGTGGAGGAGGAGCAGTCTCGCTTCGCGGCGGGGGCCGTCTCCGACTGAGCTCCGCGACGGGCGTTCAGCCGGATGCCGCCGCGTGCTCGGGCTCCTTCGGCCGGCCGCCGGGGTGGCGGTGGCGCCAGGTCCAGAACACGGCGCAGGAGACGAGGGCCCACACGCCGAGCACCAGATAGGGGAAGAGGAACTGGTGGCCGTGGTAGTAGACGGCGGTGTGCTGGGCGTTGACGGAGGCGCCCGGAGGCAGCCAGCGGCCGATGTGCCCGAGCAACGACGGCAGCAGTGGCCAGGAGACGGCGCCGCCGGACGACGGGTTGCCGAGCAGCACCATGACGCCCCAGGTCGGGAGCATCGCCCAGCGCCCGATGAGGGTGTTGAACATGGTGAACACCATGGCGCAGGTGAACATCGTGTAGGCCAGGATCAGCCAGGACTGGAGGAAGGGCAGGTCCAGTGCCCCGAGCCCCCAGTCCACCACGGCGGCGATGGCGAACCCTCCGAGCAGCGCGTGGGCGACGGTGAAGAGGATGCGTTCCAGCGGGTTCAGGCTGCGGGCGTGGACGCTGAGCTGGATGGCTCCGACGAAGCCGAGGATGACGGCGGCGAGCGAGATGTAGAAGAGCGCGAGTCCTCGGGGGTCGCCGGGCTGGAGGGGCTTGACGTCGCGGACGGTGACCGGAACCCCGACCGCCTTGCCCACCTTCTCGCCCGCCTCGGCGAGGAGCTGGGCCACCGAGGCGCCGGAGGCCCCCGCGACGTCGAGGTGCACCCGGTCGTCGTCGGCGCGCAGGATGGTGAAGACGCGTTGCTCCTGGAGCGCTTCGTCGGCCTCGGCCATCGTGTCGTACTCGTGCAGGACCAGGGAGGCGTCCAGGGCCTTCTCCATCCCCGCCACGAACGCGGTGCCGCGCGGCGGAGCCGGCTGCCCGATCACGGCGGCGGGGATCCGGTGCGGGGTGGGGTTGGCCATGGCGTACGTGTACGAGCCGGCGAAGAGGCCCGCCGCGGCGGCGAGGATGAACAGCAGCACGGTCGCGGGGAAGTACGGCGATTCCTTGAAGGCGTGCCACTTGTCGCGCGGGGTGGAGGGCCTGCCGTGGGCGCCGTGCGGGGCACGGCCGGACGCGGGGGTGGCTCCCCCGGCATGGTCGGCGGTGGCTCCCCCCGCGCCGTCGGGAGTGGCTCTCCCGCCGTCGTCGGGAGTGGCTCTCCCGCCGTCGTCGGCGCCCTCCGGCGGCGTGCTCTCTCCGCTCACGCGTCGGTCTCCGGTTCGTCGTCGTGCCGGGCGCGGCTGGGCTGCACGCGCTTGGGTTCGCCGGGCATCTTGGGGTACTCCGGCGGATAGGGCAGGTCGCCGTGGCCGTGTTCCCGCTCGTCGCGCGCGGCGAGTTCCAGCAGCAGGTCGAGGCGGAAGGCGTGCTGGTCCATGTCGGCGTGGACGTCGCCCACCTTCGCGTACCGCTGGGGCATGGTCCTGATGTCGAAGTCCCGGGGCTCGGCGTCGTCGATCTCCTCCCAGCGCAGTGGGGCGGAAACGGGCGCGTGCGGGAAGGGGCGTACGGAGTAGGCGGAGGCGATGGTCCGGTCGCGGGCGGTCTGGTTGTAGTCGACGAAGATCCGCTCACCGCGTTCCTCCTTCCACCAGGCGGTGGTGACCCGGTCCGGCATCCGCCTCTCCAGTTCGCGGCCCACGGCGATGGCGGACCGGCGGACCTCGGTGAAGGTCCACTCGGGGACCAGCGGCACGAAGACGTGGATGCCGCGTCCGCCGGAGGTCTTGGGCCAGCCGCGCAGCCCGTGCTCCTCCAGGACGATGCGGAGTTCGTGGGCTGCTTCGACGGCGTCGGCGTAGTCGGTACCGGGCTGGGGGTCGAGGTCGATGCGCAGTTCGTCGGGGTGGTCGGTGTCGGTGTTCCGTACCGGCCAGGGGTGGAAGGTGAGCGTGCCGAGGTTGGCCGCCCAGAGGACCGCCGCGAGACCGGCGGGGCAGATCTCGTCGGCGTGCCGGCCGCTGGGGAAGGAGATGCGGGTGGTGGGAATCCAGTCGGGCACGTTCTTCGGCGCCCGCTTCTGGTAGAAGAATTCGCCCTCGACCCCGTCCACGAAGCGCTGGAGGGTGGTGGGCCGGTCGCGCAGTGCGCGGGTGATGCCGTCGCCCACCGCGAGGAAGTACTCCGCCACGTCCCTCTTGGTGTAGCCCTTCTCCGGGAAGTACACCTTGTCGGGGTTGGACAGCCGCACCGGCCGTCCGTCCACGTCGAGTTCCACCGCAGCTCCCATGTCGGCCACCGTAGGCCGGGTACGCAAATGCCGCATATCGAATGACGGGCGGTGGGGTTCAGCGCAGAATCGGACCATGGACCTGCCGGTGATGCCTCCCGTGAAGCCGATGCTCGCCAAGTCCGTCAAGGCGATCCCGCCCGGCATGCAGTACGAGGCGAAGTGGGACGGCTTCCGGGCGATCGTGCACCGCGACGGCGACGAGGTGGTGATCGGCAGCCGTACCGGCAAGCCGCTGACCCGCTACTTCCCGGAGCTGGTCCCGGCGGTCCTGGAGTCGCTGCCGCCGCGCTGCGTGATCGACGGGGAGATCGTCCTCGCCCACGGCGGGCGCCTCGACTTCGACCGGCTCAGCGAGCGCATCCACCCGGCCGAGTCCCGGGTACGGACGCTCGCCGAGCGGACCCCCGCGTCCCTGGTCGCCTTCGACGTACTGGCCCTGGACGACCTGTCGTTGCTGGACACCCCGCAGGCCGACCGGCGCACGGTACTCGAGACGGCGCTCGCCGGCGCGGTGCCACCGGTCCACCTCGCCCCGGCCACCACGGACCGGGAGGTCGCGCAGCGGTGGTTCGACCAGTTCGAGGGCGCGGGTCTGGACGGGGTCGTCGCGAAACCGCTCGACCTTCCCTACCGGCCGGACGCCCGCGCCATGTTCAAGATCAAGCACGAGCGGACCGCCGACTGCGTGGTGGCCGGCTACCGCGAGCACAAGAGCGGCCCGGTCGTCGGTTCGCTCCTGCTGGGGCTGTACGACGACGCGGGCGCACTCCAGCACGTCGGCGTCTGCGCCTCCTTCCCGATGAAACGCCGGGCCGAACTGGCCGAGGAGCTGGCGCCGTTGCGCACCGGCGCCGCCGAACACCCCTGGGGCGCCTGGGCGAACGCCGAGGCGCACGAGGGTGCCCGGCTGCCCGGGGCGCCGAGCCGCTGGTCGGGGAAGAAGGACATGTCGTGGGTGCCGCTGCGCCCGGAACGGGTCTGCGAGGTGAGTTACGACCACATGGAGGGCGACCGGTTCCGACACACCACGCAGTTCCGTCGCTGGCGCCCCGACCGCACCCCTTCCGGCTGCACCTACGGGCAGTTGGAGGAAGTGGTGCGGTACGACCTCTCCGAGGTGCTGTCGGGGACCGCGTGAGCGTGCGCGCGGGCCCGACGTGATCCCGCGCCCGTCGAGCGACCGATAACCCTGTTGAGGAGAACGGGCGTTGCCGGGCGGGGACAGCTTTCGGACCTTGTCGGCGGCACGGTAGTCGTCCGGCACCCCCTCGACCAGCGCGATCTTCGAGGTCGCGTGTCCGGTGCGGAGCGGAAGGATCTCCTGGTAGCCGGGCGACTCGTACCAGTCCTGCGCGGCGGCCGGATCGGGGAACTCCAGGATGACGATGTCGCCGTCCCACTCCCCCTCGTGCGGGACGATCCGTCCACCGTGGACCAGGAAGCGGCCACCGTACGGGGCCATCGTGGACTCGATGCGGGCGATGTACTCGGCGATGGCCGGGCCGAGTTCGACGTCTCTCAGGTAGCCGATCATGTATCCGCGGGACGCCGTCGTCATGCCGGCACCTTGTCCAGGAATCCGCGGACGTCCTGGATCTTGCCGGACTCGTCCAGCACCAGGACGTCGAACCCGATCGCCAGCGGTTCGGCTCCCGGGAGTCCGAGGCCCCAGCGGAACCGCAGCTGCCGGTGGTGGGCGTCGGCCTCGCCGACCTGGGTGAACACCAGCCCCGGAAACTGCTCCCGGGCCCCGTCCACGACCGCCGCGATCCCCTCGTGGCCAAAGACCTCGGCCAGCGGGTCGGTGTACGTCACCTCGGGCGACCAGTACGCGGAGAGCAGCTTCGCCCTCTCCTCCCCGCTCGAGTTCCAGGTGGCCAGGTACTGCTGGACCGTGTCCGGGGTGGCTGCCATGTCCTTCTCTCCGTTCGTCGGGACCGGCGGACCGTCTCCGTCCGGTTCGGCCGATGCCCAAAATCCTGGCCCGGCGCGGTCGGTCGATCCATGACCTCGGAGGTCATGGCGCTCCGGACGCCGTCTCCTAGACTCACGGACATGAGGATCGCCACCGAAGAACCGCCGCCCGGCGCGCTGTTGCGGATGTGGCGCGAGCGACGCCGTTTCAGTCAGCAGGAGTTGTCCAACCAGTCGCGCGTCTCCACGCGGCACCTCAGTCGGGTGGAGACCGGCCGCGCACACCCGACGCCGGAGATGATCGCGCATCTCTCCGAGAGCCTGGATGTGCCGCTGCGGGACCGCAACCGCATCCTGCTGGCAGCCGGTTACGCGCCGCGCTACCGGGATCTCCCCTGGGACGACGTGTCGATCGAGGTGGTGATGGACGGCCTGCGTCAGCTGCTCGACGCGCATGCGCCCTACCCCGCATTGCTCTTGGACGACCACTGGGACATCGTCGACGCCAACGCCGCGGCTGGTCGCCTGCTGACCGGGTGCGCGCCCGAACTGCTGGAGCCCCCGGTCAACGTGGTCCGGGTCTGCCTGCATCCGGGCGGGCTGGCCGACCGGATCGGAAATCGTCAGGAGTGGGGGAGCCATCTGCTCCGGCAGGTGAGACACCGCGCCGAGCGCACCCACGACCGACGCCACCAGGCGCTCGCCACGGAGATCGCCGGGCTCCTCGACGGAACCGGCGCCGCCACCCCGTCCACGGGACCGGTGGTCACGCTCGCCATCGACGTGGAAGGGACCCCGCTCCGGTTCTTCAGCACCTCGGCCACTCTCAGCACGGCGACCGACGCCGCCCTGGAAGGGCTGCACCTGGAGACGTTCCTGCCGGCCGACGAGGAAACCCGACGCCATTTCGGCGCCGGCGACCGGCACACCCTTCCGGCGTGAACGGCCGGGCCGCCGTACGCCGGGCGGCGCGTGCGGGGATGGCTCTCTCGGCAAGGCGAAGCACCCGGCAGCGTGCGTGTGCTCCCCGCGCGTGCGGGGATGGCCCCCAGGGGCTCACCGACACCGGTCCGATCGCCATGTGCCCCCGCGCGCGGGTACGCCCCCAGGGCGAAGGGCCTAGGTCCCTGAAGCGCTGTTCGCGGTGCTCATCGGCGGCCGCGGGCAGCGCTGGACGCACGAGCCGGTGCTGGTACGCGCCACCCCTCCAGTCGCAGAGTTGAACACGTTCAATAAGTCTGACAAGGTATCTCTCCACGGCCCACTCCTATCGGTTGGCCGATATGGGCTGAAGGTGGGAGGTCCTGGTGGCGGGCGGAAGCAGGCTACGTGCGTGGGGAGCGGCCCTCGGTGGCTTGATGGTGGTTCTGGCTGCTCTGACTGCGTGCGCCGGCCCCTATCAGTACTACGAGGGAACAGGGATCCACGACACCACGGCGGCCGAAGTCGCCGGGGGCTGGAAAAACGTCGAGGGAACCCGCGTGGTGCTTCGCAAGGACGGAACGGCTCTTCTCGAAAAGCTCGACGGGCAGGACTTCGACTTCGAGGACGGCTGGCGCCTCTCCGGTACGGGGACCTGGCAACTGACCGACGGCAACGGCGGACAGGTCGTCCGAGTCACGCTGAAAGCCCGGACCCGAGCGGAGAGCCGTTCCACCGCGACGGCCACTGACACCTCGCCTCCCGAACCCCCCTCGACATACGCGTGGTCGTTCTACGTGGACCGCGATCAGAACCACGAGCTGAAGCTGTTCTTCTTCTACGGCGATCCCGACATCGGGAACACCTACGTGATGACGCGCGAGACAGGGTCATAGCCATTCGTCGATCGCTGCGACCAGCACAGTCGCCGTGTATTGCCGATGATCACCGGGCTCGGTAAACACGCCGCCCGGTGGCTCCTTCTGAAGGTCGCCCTGCTTCCGGGCCCCGCCGCATGTCGGTGGGCGCGGCACACTGTGGAGTCGACGCTCAGGTTCCACGTGACAGCGCCTTCCGCGTCGGCCAGGGACTGAAGACGGGTGAGGATTCGGTGCCAGGTGCCGTCCCGCCGCCATCGGCGGAACAGGTCGTGGATCCGGCCCCACGGCCCGTACGCGGCGGGCACGTCCCGCCACGGAACGCCGGTCCGGACCCGAAAGCGCATGCCGTCGATCGACTGCCGCCGAGGCCGCCCCGCCCCGGCACCCTTCGGCAACAGCGGCTTGAGCACCGCCCACTGCTCGTCCGTGAGATCTCCCCGGCCCATGAACCGTGATCATTCACAGCCCGAGATCCACATGCGACACACGGCATGAAGCGTGTTGCGGAAGAAGCGCCCGTCCGCCCGTGGGGCGGGTCCGGCGGCGTCCGGTGCGTGCGATCGCACGGCGGAGGGTCGCCCCGATACTGGATGTATCGGGGTGATCCCGACAACGCGGCGAGCGTGCCAGACGCCGCCGGACAGGCGGGACTTCCCCAACACGCTTCAGACGAAGCGGGGCCGTTACTCCGCCGTGCCCGCGGCCGGGTCGGTGCACGGGGCGTCGGTGGCCTCCGGGTCGGTGGCCGGGTCCGTGCAAGTGGGCTCCGGGTCGGTGGTGGCCGGGACCGTGGGTTCCGTCGTCGCCGGGTCCGTCGGGTCGGTCGTGCCGGTGTCGGTCGGGTCCGGGTCGGGGGTGGTGCCCGGGTCGGGAGTCGTACCCGGATCGGGGGTGGTGCTCGGGTCGGGGGTCGTGCTCGGGTCCGGAGTCGTACCCGGATCGGGGGTCGTGCTCGGGTCGGGGGTCGTGCTCGGGTCCGGAGTCGTACCCGGATCGGGGGTGGTGCTCGGGTCCGGGGTTCCGGACGGGGCGGGGGTGGGCGAGGTGGACGGGCGGGGGGTGCCGGAGGGCTGGGGGCCGATGATGATGCTGCCGGGGCCGCCGACCGGGGCGGACGGTTCGCTGGGGCCGCCCGCTCCGGGGCTGGTGGGCAGGGGGCCTTGGCCGTCCGGCACGGGGTGCACGCCGTTGTCGTAGTACGCCAGCCAGGACAGCACCGTGCGCAGATAGGTGTCCGAGTGGTTGTAGCTGAGGATCGCCCGGTCGAGGTCGGCGGAGACCGAGAGGTTGCGGGCACCCGCGCAGAGGTAGCGGCCGGCGGAGAGCGCCGCGTCGTAGACGTTGCTGGGGTTGCGGCGGCCGTCTCCGTTGCCGTCCTGGCCCCAGTGCGCCCAGGTGGACGGAATGAACTGCATCGGCCCCACGGCCCGGTCGTAGGTGCTGTCGCCGTCGTAGGCGCCGTTGTCGGTGTCCGGGATGTTCGCGAACCCGGCGCCGTTCAGGACGGGCCCCAGGATGGGCGAAAGCGTCGTACCGGCCTTGTCCACCCTGCCTCCGGCGGCGTGCCCGGACTCCACCTTGCCGATGGCCGCGAGGAGTTGCCACGGCAGCCGGCAGGCGCCGTCGGTCCGGCCGACGGTGCTCTCCGCCCTGCGGTACGCGGCGAGCACGGTCGACGGGATGCCTGCCTGGGCCCATGCCTCGACGACGGCGGGAGTCTGCTGGTCCGCGCCTGATTTCCGCGCGGTCGGCAGGGTCAGCGGGGCCGGTGACTTCAGGGGCGGCAGTTCGGTGTGGTACGAGTCGTCGTTGGGCACCTGTGTCCAGACCACCTCGTCGGTGGCGACGTTCTTCGCCTCGTCCTGGTGCGCGGCGCCCGCGAAACCCGGTGCCTGCGAGGCCGTGAGCGCGGCCATCGCGGCGACGGCCGTGGCCGTGCCGGTGATTCCGCGCCGCATGGAACCGTTGAACCTCATCTGTCCGTCTCTCCCCGGGTCACTGGGTGAAGGTGTCGATGGTCGCGATCAGCCAGCGGCCGTCCTTGCGGACCGCGTCCACGGCGAACATGGCCGCCGCGTAGGTCGTCTCCTCCTTGCCCCCGGTACGGGTGTTGCTCTGGTCGGCGAAAATGAGGAGTCTCGCCCGGTCGCCGTCGAGCTGCTGGACCGCGCTCTCGGTGACGGTCGTGGTGAGCACGAGCTTCTGCTTCGGCGCCTGTTCCCGTACCTGGGCGAGCATGTCCTGGTGCTGCTGCACCGCCTTGCCGGTCAGGTACGTCTTCGCGGCGCGGTCGGACTTCTCGGTGGAGGCGTAGTCGTAACTGAAGACGGCGCCGACCGCCTCGGTGATCTGTCCCTTGACCTCACTGGTGCGGGCGATGTCGGTGAGCGCCGTGTTCCGGCGGCTCGGGTCGTCCCGCAGGGTGACGGCGGCGGTGAACGCCCAGGCGGCGAAGACACCGAGCAGGACGGTGAGTACGCACAGCAGGGCGGGAAGGCTGATACGGAGACGGGGAATCCGGCGTCGCGGGGGCGGGGCCTGCTCGTCCTCTTCCTCGGCCGTCGCGGCTTCTTCGGCCCGCGACCGCTCCGCGGCTTCGGACGGCTCCGGGTCGTCGGCGGGATCGTCGTCCCGCGGATCGCCGCCGTCCGCGCCGTCAGGAGCGGAGACGTCCGCTTCGTCGGCGGTCGGGGAGGTCTCGTGGGTCGCCGTGGTGCGGTCGGCGGCGACGGTGGCCAGCCTGCGCTGCCGGTTGACGAGGTGACGGGTCGTCGACATGTCCGGGGTCCTCTCGGGGTGGGGCGGGGTGACGGGAGCGGCGGGTCAGCCGGCGGTGTTGCCGACGGGCGCCTGGCCGAGAGCGCTGAGTTTCCACCCCTGGGAGGTCCGGGTGAGCTGGCCCAGCATCCGGCTCTCCTTCACCGCCGGGTCGCCCTCGGGTGCCTTGACGGTGACGCGCAGGGCCACCATCAGGCTCGCCTTGCCGGCCCGTTCGTCGAGTTCCGTGACGGCGCCGGAGAGCACCTGGGCGGTGCTCGTCGTCTTCGCCGTGTCGATCTGCTTCACGAACGCGTCGCGCCCCTCGACGAGTTGCTGATGGAGATCCCCCGTCGTGGAGTCCTCCCAGCTGTCCAGCCCCTCCTGGAGCCGGGCGTGGTCGAGCGTGTTCATGTTCTGCACGGCCTGCTCGCCCGCCGCGAGGGCGTCGTCGCGGGCCTGTGCGTACGAAGCCGAGTCGTCGTGCGCCGCCGTGTACCAGGACCACCCGCCCCAGCCCGCCGCGACCGCCGCCACGAGTGCCAGCGCACTCGCCGCCATCACCAGCGGATTCGCCCGCGTAGGTGTCGTTCTGCCCGCCTGTGCCATCGCTGCCTCTCCCCTGCCGGCCCCCGTGCGGGCCGGCACCGTGTCGCTGTGCCTCGTCACCTGGAGGTGATGTCGACGATCTGCCAGACGTCGTCCCGCTGGTGGGCGGTGACGGAGAGCTGGGCGGGGGCCGAGGTGGCGGCCTTGCCCTCGCGCTCGTACACCTGGTCCATGAAGACCAGCAGGTGGGCGCTGTCGCCGGTGAGCCGGACGACACCGACTCGCACGACGTGGGTGGTGAGCGTCAGCTTCTGGTCGGCCGCCTGCTTCTCGACCTGCCCGAAGAGCGCCGCGTACTGCTTGAGTGCCGCTCCCGCCAGCAGGCGCTGGGCGGCGGTCTTCGTCGCGGCGGTGGTACCGGGCGCGTACGAGAAGACCGTGGTGAGGGCGCTGCTGACGTCGGCGGAGACCCGGTCGGTCCCGGCCGTGTCGGTGAGCGCCCGGTTCGCGGTGGCGGGGGTGTCCCGGATCTGTTGGCCGCGCGCGAAGAGAGCGGCCCCGGCGGCGACCAGCAGGACGGCCAGCGCGCCGGCCAGGACGCGGCGCCACCGGGCGAAACGGCCGGTCGCCCCGGGCGGTGCGTCCTCGGACGGGGTGCCCTCGGACGCCGTGTCTTCGGATGCCGTGTCATCGGATGCCGTGTCGTCGGACGGTGGGGTGGGCGCCTCCGCGGCAGGTCCCTCCCGATCGTCCACGTGCAGGCCGGTCGTGCTCACCGCCGCCGCCTCTCCGCTGTCGTGCCGACCGCCGTCGCCCTGACCGTCGTCGCCGGGCCCGTCGTCGCGCGTTGTCGTCGTGCCTGCCCGGGTCGCGCTCATGTGGCCGCTCCGACCGGGATCGCGGTGAGTGCCTTGACCTTCCAGCCGTCGCCCGTGCGCTCCAGGGCGGCCTCGAACCGTTTGCGTTCGGTTCCGGCCGCTCCGGTGCGCGGGGTGACCTTCACGTCCACGGTGGCGATCAGCTCAGCCGTCCCGCCGCGCTCGTCGAGGGCGGTGAGCGCCGCGTCCGTGACCCTGCCCTTGGCGCTGGTGCCGGCCGACCGGAACGCGGCTGCGTCCTTGGCACGGGTGCTCTTCAACTGGTCGTGGAGCGGCCCGGAGGTGACCCGCAGCCAGCCGTCGAGTCCGGCGTCGATCCGTGCGGCGTCGGTGCCGTCCATGCTGTTCAGCCGGGCCAGTTGGCTCCGGCCGGCGGCGAGTGCGGCGTCCCGGCTCTTGGCGTACGCGAGGGAGTCGTCGCCCCGGGCCGCCGCGTAGGACCAGCCGCCCAGCGCGCACACGAGTACGGCGGCGAGGAGGACCGCCCAGCCGGTGAGGTTCTTCGCCCGCGCGCTCACTCGCCTCCCCCCAGTCCGAGCAGCCCGGCCATGGTGGTGGCGGACCCGCCGGTGGAGGTGGCGGACAGGGCGCCGGGGAGGATCGTGTCCGCCGTGGAGCCGCTCAGCGTCGTCACCGGCTTCACCGGCGCGGGGACCGCGCCGCCCTTCGGGGCGTTGGCGGGGCCGCGGACCTCGATGCCGGTGCCGGGGGACGAGGTGCAGCGCGCCCCGGTGTTGACCGCGGGGCCCTGGGTGGTGTCCAGGCCGTTGCGGTAGACGGTGCCGCCGTATCCGGCGGTGCAGGGCAGCGGTTCGAAGAAGGTGACGGCCATCCCGAAACGTGCACCGTCCTCGTCCACCACGCTCGCTCCGGCGGCGGCCACGGCGGGCAGTTTCACCAGGAGTTCCTCGATGCCGCGCTGCCGGGTGACGGCGACCTCGGAGGTGGTGAGCAGGTTGGCGACGACGACGCCGAAGCCCGGGTCCAGGTCGCGCATGAGCGCGCTGAGCTGGGTCGCGGCGCCCGGGGTGGCTGCGATCAGCCGCCGCAGGTCGCTGTCGGAGCCCTTCAGCTCGGCGGCCAGATCCTTCGCCCCGTCGGCGAAGCCCTTGAGCGCCTCGCCCTGTTCGGCCTGGGTGCGCAGCACCGTCTCGCCGTCCCGCATCAGCTTGATGTTGGCGGGGAGCGCCTTGTCGGCTGCGTCCACGAACTCACTGCCGGTGTCCAGCAGCACCTGGAGGTCGTCGCCCCGGCCGGCCAGCGCCGTGCCGAACTCGTCGACCACGGTGCGCAGCGACTCCAGGTCCACCGAGGACGCCAGGTCGTTGACGCTGACGAGTACGTCGGTGGGAGGCGCGGGGATGGTGGTGTCCGCCTGGTCGATCACCGAGCCGTTGCCGAGGAACGGGCCGGTGGCGCGGGTGGGGCGCAGGTCGACGTACTCTTCGCCGACCGCCGACAGGTTGGCGACCACGGCGGTGAGGCTGTCGGGGATGGGCGGTGAGTCGTTGTCGATGCGCAGTTCCGCCTCGACGCCGTCGTCGGTCAGGTCGATGGGACCGACCCGGCCCACGGAGACGCCCCGGTAGGTGACGTTGGAGTGGGTGAACAGGCCGCCTGTCTGCGGAAGTTGCACCTTGACGGTGTAGTAGTCCCGCAGTCCGACGAAGTGGCCGAGGTCGGCGTAGCGGACGCCGAGGAAGCCGAGGACCAGCACCGAGATCACGAGGAAGGCGATGTTCTTGAGGCGGACGGCCGTGGTGATCATCGCTCGCTCCCGGTGCTCGAAGCGGTCACCGAGGGAAGCGGCAGGGGCAGCGAGGCGAGGGACGCCGTCTCCGCCGTCGGCTCGGTCGGGGTGGTCGTCGCATTGGGGTCGTACGGCGGGATGATCCGGGTGCCGGGGGTGGCCGTCATGTCCAGGTAGACGTTGAGGTAGTCGCCCTTCACGCCGCGCAGCACCTCGTCCGTGAACGGGTAGGTGGCGAGCACCTGGAGGGAGTCGGGCAGCGCGTCGCCGGAGTCGGCGAGCGCCTGGAGAGTGGGCGCGAGGGCCTTGAGGTCGGCGATCATGTCGGCCTTGCTCTTGTTGATCGTGTCGACGGCGACGGTGGACAGGGTGTCGAGCGAACGCAGCATGGTCAGCAGCTGGCCGCGCTGGGCCTCCAGCACCTTGAGACCGGGGCTGAGCCCGGTGAGCACGGTGCCGACGTCCTGCTTGCGGGTGGCGAGGGTGGCGGCGAGCCGGTTGACGCCGTCGAGGGCCTGGGTGATGTCCTCCTTGTGGTCGTCCAGGTCGGTGACGAGGGTGTCGACCCGCTGGAGCATCGACCGGATCTCCGGCTGCTGTCCGGTGAGCGCCTTGTTCAGCTCGGTGGTGATGGTCTTGAGCTGGGCCACTCCGCCGCCGTTGAGGAGCAGGGAGAGGGCGCCGAGGACCTCTTCGACCTCCGGGTTGCGGTTGGTGCGGACGAGCGGGATGCGGTCGCCGTCCGCGAGGGCGCCTTCGGCCTTGCCCTCGGTGGGCGGGGCGAGCTGGACGAACTTCTCGCCGAGGAGGCTGGACTGTTCGAGGCGGGCGAAGGCGTTGGCGGGGAGAGAGACGCTCCCGTTGATCCGCATGGTGACCTTCGCCGTCCAGCCGTCCTTGCCGAGCGCGATGTCGGTCACCCGGCCCACCGCGACGTCGTTGACCTTGACGGAGGACTGCGGGGCGAGGCTGAGGACGTCGGCGAACTCGGCGGTGATCTCGTACGGGTGGTCGCCGAGGTCGGCGCCGCCGGGCAGCGGGAGCTGCTCGATCCCGCTGAACGAGGGTGCGTCGACCTGGGTGACCACCAGCACCAGGGCGACGCCGAGGGCGGCCACCGAGGCGGCCCCGGCGATCACCCGGCCCCTGGGGCCGTGCGCGGCCCTGCTCATCGGCCGGCCTCCTTCTTCTCGGTCCCGGAGCCATCGGTCGCCGAGCCGTCGGTCCCGGAGCCGTCGGTCCCGGACTTCTCCGTACCGGTGGCCGACTTCTCGGGTGTGCCGTAGACGGTGCCGACGGCGGGCAGCGGGAGGACGGGCAGTTCGGCCTGGCGGTCGGCGTCGACCGCGGCGAGTCCGCTCAGAGGGCTCGCGCCGCTGTCGGTCGCCCCGCTGTCGGTCACCGTGCTGCCGGTCGCCGCGGGCTGGTCGGGGAAGTAGCCGCCCATGCTCAGCTCGTTGAGGTTGGCCCGTCCGTCCAGGGTCCGGTTGACCGGGTCGTACGCGTTGACGAGGTTGCCGGCCGTGAGCGGGAGGGTGTCCAAGGACTCGGCGAGCGAGGCCCGTTGGTTGACGAGGATCTGGGTGAGCGGTACGAGCGCGTCGACATTGGTCTTGAGCGACTCGCGATTGTCCTCGATGAAGGTCTTCACCTGGCCGAGGGCGGTGGCGAGTTCGGACAGCGCGGCGCTCAGGTTCTCCTTGTCCTCGGCGAGGAATCCGGTGACGGAGTCCAACTGCTGCTCTGCGGAGCGCACTTCGCCGTCGTTGTCCTTGAGCATGGTGGTGAAGGACTGGAGGTAGGACAGGGTGTCGAAGAGGTCGGTGCTGCTCTTGTCGAGGGTCTTGGTCGCCTTGCCGAACTCCTCGATGGAGTCACCGATGGCCTTGCCGTTGCCGTCGAGGTTCTGGGCCCCGGTGTCCAGCAGCCTGGCCAGCGCCCCGTTGGCGTTGGCGCCGTCCGGGCCGAGCGCGGTGGAGAGTTCGGTGATGGAGGCGTAGAGCTGGTCGACCTCCACGGGTGCGGCGTTGCCGTCGGCGGGGAGTACCGCGCCGTCGGCGAGGGTGGCGCCGCCGGTGTAGGCGGGTGCCAGCTGGATGTACCGGTCGGCGACGAGGCTGGGGGCGACGAGCACGGCGTGCGCCCCTTCGGGGACCTTGATGTCCTTGTCGACGCGGAGGGTGACCCGCACCTCCTGGCCCTGCGGTTCGACGGAGGTGACGCTGCCCACCTTGACGCCGAGGATGCGCAGGTCGGAGCCCGGGTAGACGCCGGTGGCCCGGTCGAAGTACGCGGTGACCGTGGTGGTGCCCTCCTGGTCGAGGGCCATCACTCCGGAGGTGGCCGCGACGGCGACGACCGCGAGTCCCGCGCCGATGCCGATGACGCGCGTGAGTCTCATCTTCAGCTGCCCCCTTCCTGTTTGGGCGGCATGCATCCGGTCGCGGGGGTCGCGTCGGCCGGCAGGTAGTTCTTGGGCACGACACCGCAGACGTAGTTGTCGAACCAGCGGCCGTTGCCGAGGGTGTTGCCGACGAGCCGGTTGTAGGAGCCGGCCATCGAGAGCACCTTGTTCAGGCTGTCCTCGTTCTTCACCAGGACGGCGGTGACCCTGCCGAGCGCGTCCAGGGTGGGCTTCAGCTGCTTGTTGTTGTCCTGGACCACACCGGTGAGCTGGATGCCGAGGTTCTTGGTGCCGGTGAGCAGCTGGTGGATGGAGTCCCGGCGGGCCTGGATCTCGCCCAGCAGGAGGTTGCCGTCCTTCAGCAGCGTCTCGAAGGAGCTCTCCTTGCTGGAGAGCGTCCTGGTGAGCTGCTTGCTCGCTCCCAGCAGGGTGGCGAGTTCGGCGTCGCGCTCGGAGACCGTACGGGAGAGGGCGGACAGGCCGTCCGCCGCGCTGCGGACGTGGGCCGGGGAGTCCTTGAAGGTGTCGGAGATCGCGTCGAAGCTCGCGGCGAGCTGGTCGGTGTCGATCTCGTCGATGGTCTCGCCGAGTCCGTTGAACGCCTGGGTGACGTCGTACGGGGAGGTGGTGCGGTCGGCGCCGATGCGCCGGGACGGGTCCTGGGCGGTGGTACCGAGCGGGTCGACGGCGAGGTACTTGTCGCCGAGGAGGGTCTTGATGGCGATGCCGACGGTGCTGGAGTTCCCGATCCAGGCGTCCTTCACCCGGAAGGAGACCTTGACCTTGGCGCCGTCGAGCGTGACGCCGGTGACCTCGCCGACCTTCACTCCGGCGATGCGGACCTCGTCGCCGTCGGCGAGCCCGGCGGACTCGGAGAAGTCGGCGGTGTAGGTCGTGCCGCCCCCGATGAGGGGCAGGGCGTCGGCGTGGAACGCAGCGAACCCGACGAGGCCGAGGACGACGATGCCGGCGACCGAGACGGCGACGGGGTTGCGCTCCCTGATGGGGGTGATGTTCACGCCTGGCACCTCGGTTCGGTGATCGCGATGCCGGTGGGCGGGGTGCTGCCGTCGCTGGTGGTGACTCCGGAGACCTTGGCCTCGCAGAGGTAGAGGTTCATCCACGACCCGTAGGAGGTGAGGCGGGTGATCGCCTCCATCTTGGCCGGGGTCTTCGCGAGGAAGTTCTCGATCTCCGGTGTGGCGTCGGCGAGTTGGTCGGAGAGCCGGCCGACCTGCTTGATGCTGTCCTTGAGGGGCTTACGGCCGTCCTCGAAGAGGTCGGCCGTGACGGTGGTGAGGGCGCCCATCGCGGTGACGGCCTCACCGAGCGGTTTGCGGTCCCCGGCGAAGCCGGTGACCAACTGCTGGAGGGTGTCGACCAGTTCGGTGAATCCGGCCTCGCGGTCGTTGACCGTCTTCAGCACCTCGTTGAGGTTCTTGATCACCTCGCCGATGACCTTGTCCTTGGCGGCGACGGTCGTGGTGAGCGAGCCGACGTGTTCGAGGATGCTGTCGACCGTGCCGCCCTCGCCCTGGAGCACCTGGACGATGGAGCCGGCCAGCTCGTTGACGTCGGGCGGCGAGAGGCCCTCGAAGAGCGGCTGGAAGCCGTTGAAGAGCTGGGTCAGGTCGAGCGCGGGGGTGGTGCGGGCGAGCGGGATGGTCTCTCCGGCCGTGAAGTTCTGGCCGACGGGCCCGGCGCCCTGGTCGAGGTCGATGTAACGCTGGCCCACCATGTTGAGGTACTTGATGGACGCGGTGACCGAGGCGGGGAGCGTACGCCCCTTGCGTACGGCGAAGCGGACTTCGGCGACCCGGCGGTCGGCGAGGCCGATGGACTCGACCTGCCCGACCTTGACCCCGGCGATGCGGACGCTGTCGCCGACGACGAGCCCGGTGGCGTCGGTGAACCGGGCCTTGTACGACGTGGTTTCCCCGACACCGGTGTTGGCGATGGACAGGGCGAGCACGGTGGTCGCCAGTGTCGTCACCAGGACGAAGACGATCGATTTCGTGAGGGGTCCCGCGAGGGAGCGGCGCTTCACTTGAGCTTCACCTCCGCACCGCGGAAGGCCGGACCGATGAGCACGCTGCTCCAGTCGGGCAGGTCCTGCGGCTGGACTTTCAGTGTGGGAGCGACGAGTTCGTTGACGAGCGCGCTCTCTTCGGGAGAGTTGGCGATGCCGAGGGTGCGTTCGCCGGCTGCCGCGTCCGTGGTGCCTTCGGCGGTGACGTCGCCGGTGGCGGCCGTCGCGCTGTCGTCGGCGGCCACCCGGGCCTCGGCAGTGGGTGCGGTGGCCCCCAGGTAGGGCACGGTGTAGCAGTGCGGGCCGCCGGTGGCCGTGTAGCTCGGGGTGTCCCGGCCCGCGACGTACTTGCCCTTCGACGGGACGGTCTTGAGGGTGACGTGCAGGCCCGGCTGGTCGGTGCCCTTGCCGAGCGCCTTGTCCATGGCGGGCACCATGCCGGCCATGGTGCGCAGGGTGCAGGGGTACTCGTCGGCGTACTTGGCGAGGACTTCCAGGGTGGGGCGGCCGGAGGCGGAGAGCCGGATGAGGTTGTCCTTGTTCTTCCGCAGGAAGGCCGTGACGTCCTGGGCGGCGCCGGTCGCCGTCCCGTACAGGCCGGCCAGTTCGGCCTGCTGGTCGGCGAGGGTGCCGCTGGTGGTGGTGAAGTCGGTGAGCGCGTCGACGATGTCCGGCGCCGCGTCCGCGTAGACCGAGCTGACCTTCACCAGTTCCTGGATGTCCCGGTTGAGCGTGGGGAGTTGGGGGTTGAGCTTCTTGAGGTGGGCGTCCAGGGTGACGAGGGTGTCGCCGAGCTTCTCGCCGCGCCCTTCGAGCGCCTGGGAGACGGCGGTGAGGGTGGCGGAGAGCTTCTCCGGCTTCACGGCGGTCAGCAGCGGCAAGACGTTGTCGAGCACCTGCTCCAGCTCGATGGCGTTGCTGGACCGGTCCTGCGGGATGACCGCTCCGGCGCGCAGCGCCTCGCCCGAGGGCACCTGCGGCGGTACGAGGGCGACGAACCGTTCCCCGAAGAGGGTGGTCGGCAGCATCTGGGCGGTGACGTCGGCGGGGACCTGGTCGAGCTTGTCCGGGTCGATGGCGAGGGTGAGCCTCGCCCCGTCGCCGTCCGCCGTGATGGAGCGGACCTGGCCGACGACGACGCCGCGCAGCTTCACGTCGGCGTTGTCGTGCATCTCGTTGCCGACCGAGCCGGTGCGTACGGTCACGGTGGCGTCGTTCTGGAAGTCCTTCTGGTACACCGAGACCGAGACCCACACCAGCACGGCGGGGACCAGCAGGAAGGTGACCCCGGCGGCTCTGCGGCGTACCGTCTGCGCGTTCATTAGCCGGCCACCTTCACGGTCGTCGTGGCGCCCCAGATGGCGAGCGAGAGGAAGAAGTCGGTGACGCTGATCAGCACGATCGCGTTGCGCACCGAGCGGCCCACCGCGATGCCGACCCCGGCGGGGCCGCCTTCGGCGCGGAAGCCGTAGTAGCAGTGGGCGAGGATCACCAGCACGCTGAAGATCAGCACCTTGAGGACGGAGAGCAGTACGTCGTCCGGGGAGAGGAAGAGGTTGAAGTAGTGGTCGTAGGTGCCCTCGGACTGGCCGTTGAAGAGGACGGTGATGTACCGGGAGGCGACGTACGAGGAGAGCAGCCCGATCGCGTAGAGCGGGATGATGGCGACGACGCCCGCGATGATCCGGGTGGTGACGAGGTAGGGCATCGAGCGGACGCCCATCGCCTCCAGCGCGTCGACCTCCTCGTTGATCCGCATCGCGCCGAGCTGGGCGGTGAAGCCGGCGCCGACGGTCGCGGAGAGCGCGAGTCCGGCCACCAGGGGCGCGATCTCACGGGTGTTGAAGTAGGCGGAGATGAAGCCGGTGAAGGCGGAGGTGCCGATCTGGTTGAGGGCGGCGTATCCCTGGAGGCCGACGACGGTCCCGGTGAAGAGCGTCATGGCGATCATCACGCCGATGGTGCCGCCGATGACCCCGAGTCCGCCGCTGCCGAAGGCGACCTCGGCGAGGAGGCGCTGCACCTCCTTGGTGTACCGGCGCAGGGTGCGCGGTATCCAGATCAACGCGCGGACGTAGAAGTTGAGTTGATCGCCGGATCGGTCGAGCCAGCTGAGCATGGACATCGGTCAGCCCCCCTTCGCGGGGACGATCTGGAGGTAGACCGCCGTGAGGACCATGTTCACGAAGAACAGCAGCATGAAGGTGATGACGACGGACTGGTTCACCGCGTCGCCGACGCCCTTGGGTCCGCCGCGCGGGTTGAGGCCGCGGTAGGCGGCGACGATCCCGGCGAGGAAGCCGAAGATGAGGGCCTTGAACTCGCTGATCCACAGGTCGGGGAGCTGGGCGAGCGCGGAGAAGCTGGCCAGGTAGGCGCCGGGGGTGCCGTCCTGCATGATCACGTTGAAGAAGTAGCCGCCGAGCGTACCGACGACCGAGACCAGGCCGTTGAGGAGCAGGGCGACGAACATGGTGGCGAGGACGCGCGGGACGACGAGGCGCTGCACGGGTGAGACGCCCATGACCTCCATCGCGTCGAGTTCCTCGCGGATCTTGCGGGAGCCGAGGTCGGCGCAGATCGCGGAGCCGCCGGCGCCCGCGATGAGCAGCGCGACGATGAGCGGGCTGGCCTGCTGGATGACGGCGAGGACGCTGGCGCCGCCCGTGAAGGACTGGGCGCCCAACTGCTCGGTGAGCGAGCCGACCTGGAGGGCGATGACCGCGCCGAACGGGATGGAGACGAGCGCGGCAGGCAGGATGGTGACGCTCGCGATGAACCAGAACTGCTCGATGAACTCCCGCGCCTGGAAGGGGCGCCGGAAGACGGCCCGGGTCACCGCGATCCCGAGGGCGAAGAGCTTCCCGGTCTCCCGCAGCGGGGCGAGCAGCCGCGAGGGCTGCCGCTGCACGGGCTGCGAGGAGGGTACGGGCGCGGGCGGCGGCTTCTGCGGCGGCTCGGCCGGCCGCACCGGTATCTCGGCGGTCACGGGCGCGCACCGCCGGTGGCCGTGGTCTGGCTGCGCAGGATGGCGTGCTGGGCGGCGACCGGCAGCTGGTGCATCATCGCGGCGACCCGCTCGCGGCGGCGCAGGGCGCCCTGCCGTACGGGCATCCCGGGCGAGGGTTCCAGCTGCGGGACTACGCCGCGCGGCCCCTGGCCGGCGTGGCCGCCGGGGCCGTGGCCGTCGGACGCCTCGGCGGCGAGCAGGGCGGCGTCCTTCTCCTCGGACATGCCGATGGGCCCCTCGCGGCGGCCCGAGAGGAACTGGGAGACCACGGGCAGGTCGCTGGTGAGCAGCACCTCGCGCGGGCCGAAGGTGACGAGGTTGCGGGAGAAGAGCATCCCCATGTTGTCGGGGACGGTGGCCGCGATGTCGAGGTTGTGGGTGACGATCAGCATCGTCGCGTCGATCTGCGCGTTGAGGTCGATCAGGAGCTGCGAGAGGTAGGCGGTGCGCACCGGGTCGAGGCCGGAGTCCGGCTCGTCGCAGAGGATGATCTGCGGGTCCAGGACCAGGGCGCGGGCGAGCCCGGCCCGCTTGCGCATGCCGCCGGAGATCTCTCCGGGCAGCTTGCCCTCGGCGCCGAGGAGGCCGACGATGTCGATGCGCTCCATGACGATGCGGCGGATCTCGGACTCCGACTTGCGCGTGTGCTCGCGCAGCGGGAAGGCGATGTTGTCGAAAAGGGACATCGAGCCGAAAAGGGCGCCGTCCTGGAACATGAGCCCGAAGAGCTTGCGGGTCTCGTAGATGTCCCTTTCGGGGCTGTTCACCATGTCGACACCGTTGATGAGGACGCGCCCCTGCTCGGGCTTGAGGAGCCCGATGATGGATTTCAGGAACACGGTCTTCCCGGTACCTGACGGCCCGAGCATGACGCTGACCTCACCGGCGGGAAGCGTGAGTGACACATCCTGCCAGATGTTCTGTTTGCCGAATGACTTGGTAAGGCCTTCGACAACGACTTCGATTCCCATCCCACCTCCTGCGTGCACTCACGAAGTGACAGAAATGCGCCGAGGGGCGCACGTTAAGTTCACCGGCACCACCAGGACAAGCCCTCGAACGGTCAAGAGGCCAAAGATCGGCACACTTGTCATCGAGTGATAAAACCCGGTGGAAACCTTGTTCTTTGCTGCGTACTCACCACGGACGCCGCAGGCGGGAGATCCTCGCCCCGGGTAAGCCGGGGTCGAGGTGCCCCCGAGGGGCGAGAGTCCGGGCCGCAGGGGGGTGGCGGGACGGTGGGCTCCCGGGAGGGAAGACCGGTGCGGCGGGCCGCTCCGGGTTCCGATCCCGCACGTGACGGCGGAGACCCGCACACTTCGCCGGGTACTCACGGGGCGAGGCTACGGGCGGGTAACCTGGCAGGCAATACACGTCGTCCAAGTTTTCCCGGCCAAACCTACGGCCCCGTATTTCTGCGCGAGAAGTGAGCAGTTCGGCCGTCAGAACTGTTCCCGGGTGACAATTTTCCCGTCGCCCGGCTCACCCTCCGGCCGCATCCCCGCACGTCACGCCCGCCCCGTGCGGTATGCGTCGGCCGGACGACCCACACAAACGGAAACCCGGGCTCCGCATTTCACGGGACGAGCTCTCCGCTCACCATCTGACAAGAATGGCCGGATAAGCACTCACCCAGGCACGAGAACAAGGCCGCCTTCGAGGATTGTCAAACGCCGCCATTGTGCACCGGTGTGACCCGCCAGTAACGTCACGGCTCGATGAAAAGAGCAGAGTCGCCAGGGAGCAGATCCCACCGATTCGGCGCTCATTTCACCGTAGCGATTCTCGTCGCCGCCGGAGCCGCTTCCCTCGGCGGACGCACCGCCCGTTCTCGGCGCCCGATTCACCGGGCGCTTTCCGAGCAACTCCGCGCATGCCGCCGCCCGTACGGCGGCTGCCGTCAAAGGGGATGACATGAGAGCCACTTCGAACCGGACGCGCATGGGACTGCTGGCCGGCCTCACCGCCCTCGGCGCCTTCGCGTCCATGGGATCCGCCACGGCCGCCACGACCCTCAACGGCAACTGGGCCTCCTTCACCCGGTGCCCGGTGGACTCGGCCGCCATGCTGGCCGCCGACGGCGCCACCGACACCGCGGTCTGCGTCTCCTCGCACTCCGCGAGCGGCACCATCAAGCTCGGCAACACCGTGGTCCCGTTCGGCGCGAGCGACCTCCAGCTCGGCGTGGTGACCCACCCCAACAACACCTCGACGGCGGTCTCTCCGGCGGGCGGCGCGCTGGTCGCCGCGCCCGCCGACATTCCCGGAGGTCTCCTCGGGCTGATGTGCCCGAGCGACATCTTCGTCATCACCGGCATCTGCAACAGCCTCGCCGACGTCAACCTCAACCGGGTGACCGCGACCATCGAGTCCGTCAACAACCCCTCGGACTTCAAGCTCCTGGCCGGCCTCGGCACCACCACACCGATCATCACCCTGCCGGTCCGCATCCACCTGACCAACCCGCTGCTCGGCGACAACTGCTACATCGGCAGCTCGTCCGCCCCGATCCTGCTGCACCCGAAGAACTCGACGCTGCCCACGATCGGCTCCTTCCAGTTCAACGGTGACGGCTCCGACAACCCCGAGGGCGTGCTGGGCCGCATCAGCCTCGCCGGCGCCACCCAGTCGGACACCACCTTCGCCGCCCCCGGCGCCAACGGCTGCGGTCTCGGACTGCTCAACTGGGCCGTCAACCTCAAGACGGGCCTGCCCGCCGCTGCCGGCACCAACAGCCTGACGCTGAACAACGCGCAGACCAACGTCGTCACCATCAACGACCCGGGCGCCGCCGCTCCGAACGCGGGCAAGGACCTGTCCCGGTACTGGCACTCGGCCGTGAAGTAGGGTCCTTCGTCCTGATCGGGCCGGGCCCGGTCCGGTCAGGACAGCCCTGCCCCTCCCGCACGGCCGTACGACAGTGGGGCCACCCTCGATTCGAGGG